>JACQGJ010000633.1 GCA_016199605.1 Armatimonadota bacterium
CAAAAGGAAGCCTAAAGCAGACGCGGGAAAGGGAGGGGGCGATGGCATTCACAGAAGAGATGACGGTCCTGCGTCTGGCGATGGGCAACGAGGGCTGAAGCTGCCTTCCGGCTCGGAAGCGTTCAAAGGCGTTCGGATCCTCAACAACCTCTGCTGGGAGTTGCTGGACCAGGTCGTCGAGGACGGGGAAACTGAGCCGCTGGCATTCGGCGTGCCAATGGACAGGTGGGTGATGATTCGCACCGAGGCCGAGGTCGTCCTTGACAGTGAAGCGCGGCTGACGATTGACGGTGACCCGTGGCCGGCAGTGGTCCACCGCAAGAGCGGCACGCTGGAGACGATGCGGTTCCTCAAAGCGGGCCGGCACCACCTGCATCCGGGCAGGAGCAGCTATGGCCGGGCCAGGATTACGCACGTGACCGTCCGGGCTGTTCCCGCACTTCAATACGCCTACTATGGCAGCACCTATTCGGCGATCTCGCCTTTCGGACCGTACGACTGGGACTTCCTCAGCCAGGAGGTCTTGCCGAACGTTAACGTGATGATCTCGCACGGGGATTGCATTCCCCACCCCGTGGAGATTGCCTCCTGGAAAGCCTCGGGGCGCAGTTGGATCTCGACAGGACGGGCGATCTGGGACGCAAAGACTGCGCAGCCCGGCGACGTCGAACGCGCATACGAGCTTTGGTCCGCCGCGCAAGGCAACACGCACCCGTTGATGGACGGCATACTGATTGATGAGATCGGCGATGTGAACCCCTTCTATGATGTGTTCAGTCAGGCGGCGGAGCGGCTGTACCAAACCCAGGGGTTGCAGGGGAGGACTTTTTCCATCTATGCCTACCGCGACGGTGTCCGGACCGATCCGGTCGGTCAGCAGTTTGCCAGGTTCATCGCTAACCACGGCGGATACGTGGCCGTTGAGTGGTACCTCCACGAGTATCCGGACCGCGAGGCTACTCAGAAGCAGATTGACGAGGGCCTGGTTGCGAAGATGAGAGAATGGATCAAGGTCATTCCGGCGGACCGGCTCGTGGCAGTCCTTACGTGCGCGACCCAACCCACGCAGAACACCAACCGCTGTCCCCAGGCAAACTGCAAGGTCTTCATGGATATGCAGATGCGCGCCCTGGCGACAGACCCCGCCTTCTTCAGCCTGGGCGGCATACAGCAGTACCACACCGGATACTCCGATGAAGAAACGATTCGGTGGATCGGGCGGCTGTACCGCCACTACGGCCTCGAAGGCAACACCGAGCCGCTGAGCGATGATCCCTACGAATTGCGACACGTGCAGAATCCCGACTTTGAGGAGGGGACCCGCGGCTGGACGACCAAGCCCGCTAAATCGCACAGTGTCGAAGTCAGGCAATACAAGGGTTACGGCGTGCTTCAGGGCCGCTGGGGCATCCCCTTTGGCGACACCTTTCTGTGGATGAAACGATGCGCGGCGAAGCCCAACGAAATCAGCCAGAGGATCGCTGGGCTCACTCCGGGCCGCCTTTACTCTCTTAAGATGCTCACGAGCGACTATCGGGACCTACTCCAGGGAAAATCCGACAAGAAGCAGAATGCCGTGAGCATCCTTCTGACCGGGGTGGAACTGATCGAAGGCCCCAAGACGTACTTTCAGTTCACCTACCCGCACAGCTACGGCGCGAAGTGGGACAAGTTCGATCCCCAGCACCAATACTGGGTGAACTACCACTACCGAGTCTTCCGGGCGAAGGGCAAGACCGCTTGGTTGACGGTAAGTGATTGGCGCAGCGACTCCAAACCAGGTGGGCCGGTCGGACAAGAACTGATGTTGAACTTCGTCGAGATCCAGCCCTATCTCGAATGACATGCCACTGAGTTATAATTCGATCCGTTGTGACGGAGAGAGACCGCTCGCTCAGTTATGCTCGTTAAGGACAAGAACGCCCTGTTGTGAGACAGTTGGACTCGAACTCGCAGAGCTCGCGTCGAACTGTCTCACAACAGAAACGTCGCGTTTTCAACCTCAATGCGAGATTAAGTGAGAAACTGCCCTCTCCACATTTCAGCAAAAGGATCACAGGTCAATCGCCATGCAACTCTTCCTCTTTATACTTGGATCGGCTTTCTTTTCTCTGCTGTCACCTCGGGCTTATGCCGCGGCGCCTCAAGCGCAAGCCGGCGACTACGTCGCAAGCATGACCGCCAATGGCCTGGTTGTCACCTACCGCGGCGCGCCCCTCGTCTCCGGCAGTCGTCTCACTCTCTTCAAACCGGGATTCGAGGGCGCCTACTTCTCCGCCTCAAACTTCCTCGGGACCGGCACGGCCAAGTTGTACGCGGGCGAAAACAAGCTCACCGTCACCGACTCCCTCCCTGAACTCGACGGATTCCTCACGCATGAGGCAGAGGTGGACGCGAAGGGAGTAACTGTCACGCTCCGCCTGCGCGTCGGCAAGGTGATTGCGCCCAGTCCTATCGAGTATACGGCAGCGATGTTTCCCCCCGAGGTATTCGCAGGTGGAAAGTACCAGGTCGTCAGTGCTCTCGAGGATCGCGACTGGCAGCCACTGGCGCGGGAGAAACCAAAGGAGACCGGGCCGGGAACTCTGCTGCTCTCCGGGGACGTGTTCGGGCTGAAACTCAGGGGCACGGGAGTCGAGCTTCACGCCGAGACCGTGGACGGCACGCGCCCCAACTTCTACGACATGCGATCGCGGGACTACGGGCCGCAGGAGCGGGCCTTCTGGGTGCTGTATCAGGGAAGTGTCACACTCGGCGAATGCGTGTTCCGCACGCGGATATCCGCGCAAACAGTGGCCGAGCAACCGGCACAGAAAGGAACGGTGGGGAAAGTGTTCATCGTGCAGGGGAAACGTCGCATCGCCGCCACGACCATCGCAGTGGGCGAGCGGGCGCATAGCGTCGAGAAAGCCGTCGCCCGGGAGTTGCAGCGCTACCTGTCGAAGATGTGCGGCCAGGAGTTGACGGTCAGTGAATCCGACTCTGCTGCTCTACCGAAGAGCGGCGTTCTCTATGTCGGGCAGAGCGAAGCCGCGCGGAAGGCGAAGCTGTTTACTGGCCGGGACTTCCGTGACCTTGGCAACGATGGGTTCCGTATCCGCGTCAAAGGCGGCAATGTGTTGCTCGCGGGTGGGGGTCACCGTGGCACGGCCTACGCGGTCTATCGGTTGCTGGAGAATTTAGGTTGCCGTTTCTACTCCACCGACCTCGAAGTGGTTCCTGAGAAGGACGCCCTCGAGATAACCGCTCCGCTAAACCTCACCGACAAGCCGACCTTCGAATGGCGGGCGATGTGGGGAACGGTTGCCCCGATGAAGCTGGAGCTATCGCCTGGCGAATGGGAAGCCAAAGTCGGCGACGTGCACCTGCCGAAGATGATGGCGATTCCGCCGAAAGGTTTCTGGCATCATACGATGGGATTCCTGCTTCCGGCGGACACGGTGCCGCAGGAATGGCTGGCAATGTTCGGCGGCCAACGTCGGAAGACAGATACCGCGGTGCAGCAGTATTGTCTCTCCAATCCCGGCTTCCAGAAGCGCCTGACCGAACGCGTGCTGCAATGGATGGAGGAGGACCCGAACCCGGTCTACTATCCCGTCCACTACGGCGACGTGGGCAACTTCTGCGAATGCGACAACTGCAAGAAGCTGTATTCCGAAAAGGGCAGCGTCACCGATGCGGTGATATGGTTCCTCAACCAGATCGCCGCGGAGGTCAAGCCGAAACACCCGGACAAGTTCCTGACCATCCTTTCCTATCACGGCACGCGCAAGCCGCCGGTGAAAGAACTACCCGCGGACAATCTTCTAATCATCTTCTGTGCGATTGTTGAATGCCAGGCGCGCCCGTGGTCGCAACCTGTCAACCTCAAACGCAATGTGACCGCAGACCTTGAGCGGTGGATCGCGATTCACCCTCTCGGACCCAAGGGCATCATCACCTTCGAGTATCCCTGCACTTACCACTTCGCCGGCTATCCCTACCCCGCGCTCTACGCCTTCGCCGAGAATCTACGCTACTACAAGCGGCTCGGCCTTCGCGGGGTCTACATCTGCGGGCTGACTCGCGGTCATCTCGTGAACCTCTACTCCTACGTCATGCCCCATCTTCTTTGGAACCCCGACCAGGACCTCGGGAAGCTGGTGGAGGAGTTCACGCAAGGCTGGTATGGCAAGGCGGGCAAGCCGATGCGTGAATACGTCGAGCTGCTGCACCAGAGCGCGATGAACTCAAAAAGCGAAGGCGTCATGGACTGCCACGCGGGACCGGGGCAGCGGTTCCATCGGGAAATGTATACGCCGGAATATCTGGACAAGACTTACGGACATTTTGCCGACGCCGAGGGCGCTGCAGAGAGCGAGGTCCTGAAACGTCGCATCCTCAACGAAAAGTGGGGGTTGCTCTTCACCGACCTGTTCCTGAACGCGCAGACCGGCAGAGACCTCGTCCCCGACAATAGTGATCAGGGCTTCCGCACTCAAGCGCCCCGCGAAGACACCTACCCGAAGATGGCGGAACTGCTCAGGATCACTCAGTTGCTGGGCCGGAGTTGGGAGGTGAACTACTACACGAAGTATACACTCTCAGCGATCATCGGTTTCGAGCCGACGGCGTCGCCTTGGTGGTCGTGCCCGCGAGTCAAAGAGTTGATGGAGAATCCTACGCAGGCGTATCAGAAGGAAGTGCAAAAATCCAAAGACCTCGCCGGGCGACTGCTGGTGACTTTGGAGAATCAACATACCAAGGTCGTGGTCGTGCCCGGCCTCGGCGGCAGAATCTGGAGACTCTATGCGAAAGGAATCGGGCAGGATTTGCTGTGGCGCGGGAGTCTGCCGCGTCACCAGTTGGAGACCGGCGCCAACCCCGACGGCTACCTCAACCTCGGTGGCTATGAAGAATACACCGGCGAGAAGTTCGGCACTCCCGGCTGGGCGGAGAAGTATGACTGCGTCCTTGCGCCCGACAAGCAGAGCGCGACTCTGACGCACAAGTTCCCCAACGGACTTGTCCTGACACGCACCATCGCTCTGCTTGCCGATCGCCCCGGCGTCGGGGTTGATTCCGAGTTGAAGAACACCTCGAACCAGACAGTGCAAGGAGTCGTGCTGCGCGGCCACCCGCAGTTCTGCTTCAGAGCCAACGCCGCTGACCTCGACCTGAACGTGAAGCAGAAGGACGGCAATTGGTCGCCCCTCCCCTTCAAGTCTGAGACCTGGCTTACTGGCAACGAACTGCCTGCGGGGGCGTGGGGAGTCACTGACAAAGCCATGGGGATGAGCCTCGTCAACGAGTTCGACTCGTCAAAAGCCCGCGCTTGCTTCCTGTATGCGAGCCCAAACAAGGACTTCTATAACCTGGAAATCTTCGCTACTACGAAGGACCTCGCTCCCGGTGAGAGCGCGAGGTTGAGGCATCGTTATGTGGTGTCGGAGGTGCGATGATTGCCAGCAGGTGGTTGCTTCATCGGCAGGATTGGGTGTGCCCCTGCAAAGGGCGCTTGGCTGGGGATCGGTCCATAAGCCCTGCTCGCCTCACGCGGCAATCAGTTCCGGGGAGAAAACTGGAACGGTTTCATAGCGCAGGGGCTGTAGTTGCTTCCGCCGAGCCAGAATCTCATCAATCTGGTGCGATACCTGCGCTGAGAAATAGGCTTCTCCACACTGACCGCAAATCTGGGCAGGGAGGTTCTCACAGATAACCCATTGGCTCTCCACGTGGAACTCCAACTCAGTGATTCCGGGATGTAGTTCTCCTGAGCAGAAATCACACAGGTCTTTCGTTTCGTTGCTGGATTGCATGGTCAATCACCCTCTACTCGGCTTGCGTCTCTTATAGTCGGATTCCCACTTAGCGTCCTCGGGTTCATAAACGGTCACTATCCGGAGGTTGGGAGAATGTGGCGAACGAGAGCACTTCACATGAAGCGGGTCACCTGATTCCGACCAGGCCAGAACAAGGACAGATGGGTAAGGTCTATCCTCCGGCTCGCGTTCGATGATCTCCCCGAACTCCAACGCCTTCTCCATCATCGTCGCTGCGATGCCTCTTTCCGCCATCACCTGACGAGCGTGGGCCGTAACGCGATAGTTCTGCGACTGAACACAGGATCGGAGGAACTCCATATTCACGGGCACAGTATAAACGACGGAAACCTCGTTATCAAGGGGCAAGCCCGCAGTGCTCATCTCTCTTGGCCATTTCTCGCGACTCGCCTACAATGTCGCCAGAAACCTTTGGGAGGTGAAGACGATGAAGCTTGTGACGATGGGGGAGGCGGAGGTGAACTTCCCATCTCTGCTGGAGGAGGCACAACACGAGCGTGTTGTCGTCGAGCGAAACGGTCAGCCCTTGGGTGTCATCCTTAGCATCGCCGACTACCAGGACTGGACCAGTATGAGGGAGGATGTGGAACTGCTCACACACTTACCCGGAATGCTTTTGGTCTCCTTCTCTTTCGTTCTGTTCACGCCGGCAGACTCCCTTACCGCCGCCGAAGGTGCGAGGTTGAGGCACGGGTACTCCCTGCAAACACTGAAACAGTAAGATTGCCAGAGACATCATGAAAGACAGAGGGTTTACTCTCATCGAGCTACTCGTCGTCATTGCGATTATCGCCATTCTTGCGGGGCTTCTTTTCCCTGTCTTCTCCCGCGCGAGAGAGAAGGCGCGTACAACAAACTGCCTCAGCAATCTCAAGCAACTTGGCATGGCCGCCACGATGTACGTCCAGGATTACGACGAACGGTTGCCCGGGACATGGGATAATGCCGTCGGCAACAACCAACTGAACGGCTGGATGTTCTACCGGGATTTCCCCAACGAGCATCCAGGCGATTACGATCCGTCCCGAGGCTCCGTCTTCCCTTATGTGAGGAATACGCCTGTGTATCAGTGTCCCTCCGATTCCGTGCAGGCCAACAGCTACGCTCTCAATGCTCTGCTGGCAGGGAACACTGGCAGTATCGGCTACCACATCGGAAGATCCGCCGGTGAAGTCGGCAGACCGACCTGCACCTTCCTGCTTATCGAGGAGGAAACGAACTCCAACGGGTCTACGGACGATGCCTACCTGATTCCGCCCGGCAACACCCCCAGTAAACGACACAGTGGAGGTTCGAGCTTTGCTTTCTGTGACGGCCACGCCAAATGGTTGCGGGCCGATCTTGTGATTTTTCCGAATCCCGGTGGAGTCTTCCGGTACGAGCCGTAGGCTTCGCGGACGGAAGTTGAGGACGCGTAGGTCTTTTTGAATCTGATAGGGAGGAATTGGTCTGATGAGAATTGCAGTGGATGGCACCTATTTCGGAGTTCTGCCAAACCGATCGTGGAAAGACCTGATCGCTTTGTGCAAGGAGGTCGGGGCGGAGGGAGTGAACTGGCCGTTTCATCCCTCCTTCCTGAATCCTGAGGACAAAGCGATGACCGACGAAGTGGTCAAGGCCCTCGCTGAGGCCAACCTGGCGGTTGTGTCCCTGGGCATCACCAAGCAGTTGAGCGCAGAACCGGGAGCTGAACTGGAGTTTCGTGAGTTCATTGCCCAGGCCGCTGAGTTTGCTCCGAAAGTCGGTTGTCGGGTCCTCGATTGCTGGCCGCGGAGACCCCCCGAGGTCTCAAAGGAAAAGGCCCAGGCCACCCTCACCGCAAACATGCGAGCCGTGGCTCCCCTCGTCGAGGAAGCTGGTTGTATCATTGCTCTGGAGTTTGAGCCGGACACAACGATCGAGAGATTCCAGGAGGCCTGCGATTTCGTGAGCCAGTTCAGCCCGGCGGTTCGACTGACTGCGGACACGTATCACATTGTGCGAATCGGTGACAATCTGACGGAATGCGCCAAGACCCTCCATGACAGGATCGGGATCGCCCACCTGTCGGGCAGCCATCGCGGCGAACCGGGGAGCGAGGGCGACACCTGCGACCATGCGGCTTTCGTGAAGACCTTGAACGCGGGAGGTTACTCGGAAGACTACGTGCTGCAGTACGCGCCGCCGGCTGAGACTGCTGCCAGCCTGAAACGGGCGGTGGAATTTGCCCGGGGTCTGCGGTGATCCCTACGTGTTGAGCACCGAGGACGTGTCACCGCGCAAGTAGCTGGCTCAGACGCAGCCAAGATGGATACGGGAGTGAGAATATGAGTTGGTTTCTCGACGATCCGCCAGACTTCCAGGAGCACAACGCCGAAGTCGCCGCCGTGTGGAAAGCCTATCACGAAGGCAATCCGTATCGCGTGCCGGTGTCTATTCACGGCAGTATTCGGAACCTGATCCAGAACCCGGCGCTGAACGCCACCGGTTACACCTTCGAGGATTTCTTCAAAGACCCTGAAGCCCAGATACAATGCCAACTGGCGTATCAAAGGTGGTATCGCTCTAACCTCGTGTGCGACCGCGAGATGGGACCACCGAAGGAGGGTTGGCCGCTCGCCATTGATTTCCAGAACTCCTACGACGCGGGCTGGTTCGGATGTCCCTTGCATTACGACGGAAACGCGGTGCCCGACACCGTGGAAATCCTCAAGGAAGACAAGTATAGGCTCTACCAAATGGAATGTCCGGATCCACTCCAAGACGGGTTGATGGGCAGAGCGATGGAGTTCCTCGATTACATGGTCGAGAGATGCCGGAACCTGGAGTTTGAAGGGCTTCCTGTGATCCCGCCTCGAGCTCTTCCGGGTGAAGGCTGCGACGGGCCCCTCGATGCCGCCTACAAACTCCGAGGAGCGGCTGAAGTCTGCATGGACATGCTCGACGATCCCGGTTACTATCACGACCTGATGACCTTCATTACAGACTGCCTCATCAAAAGGATGAAGGCGGTCCGGCAATGGCGGTGGGAGCGTTTCCCCGAATCTCCGGACGAGGGGAAGCTGAAGCAGGCAGGTTACGGGTTTGCCGATGACGCAGTGGTGCTGATTTCCACTGAACAGTACAGGGAGTTTGTCTATCCGTACCACCGGCGTTTGGTGGACGAGTTTAGCGATGGTGGTCGAACCGGCGTCCACCTCTGTGGGGACGCGACTCGACATTTCAAGTTCCTGCGGGACAACCTCAACGTCTACAGCTTCGACACTGGTTTTCCAGTCGATCACGGCTGGCTGCGCCACGTATTGGGGCCGGACGTGCAGATCAACGGTGGGCCTTCGGTCATGCTGCTGAAGGACGGCCCCGTCAAGGCGATTCGGAACGAGGCGCAACGCATCTGCGAGTCGGGGGTCATGGAAGGCGGGAAGTTCCTCATGATCGCCGCGAACAACATGGCGCCGGAGACGCCGCTGGAGCATGTCGCTGCTTTATATGAGGCGACGAAGGAGTTCGGGATGTACACTTGATCTCAGGTCCGGGAACGATTGGATCAGAGGACACTGTGGAGGGAAGAGTTGTGAGTCAGAAAATTGAAGTAACGGTCGGGCCGAAGCGCGCGGATTTTGTCGGCGGGGACCACTTGATCCTGCAATCAGCCGTGGATTACGTCACGAAACTCGGCGGCGGCACTGTTCGCATTTTGCCGGGGAGGTACGAGATGGGGAATTCCCTGTTCCTGCGAGACAAGCTTCACCTCCTCGGCTCCGGGGAAGAAACCATTCTGCGCAAGTGCCCTTCGGCCTCAACGCCCCTGATCGACGACACCGACTGGTACGACACCACGGTTCATGTCAAAGACCCCTCAATCTTCCGTGTTGGCGGTGGACTGTTGTTGCGGAGCAAGTGCCCTTTCTACGCCAACCGCATGTTGAATATCAAGCTCACCGTCACAGGCATCGAGGGCAACGTCATCCACATTGACCGGGATCCACGGGAAGACCTCTGGCCGGAAGCAGGCGCCGAGGCAGTGACCCTCTTTCCCGTCGTCACTGGGAACTACGTCAATGACATCACGATTGAAAACCTTACCATTGACGGCAACCGCACTGAGAACGAGCACCTGGATGGCAACTACAGTGGCGCCATTTTCATGCAGGATTGCGACCGTGTCGTTATTCGTAACGTGACTACTTGCAGCAACAATGGTGACGGTATCAGTTGGCAAGTCTGCGATGATGTAACGATAGAGAACTGCCGGTCTTTGAACAACGCTGACCTGGGACTCCACCCCGGGAGCGGGTCCCAACGACCGATCATCAGGAACAACACGGTCCTCGGCTGTGGCATCGGTCTCTACTTCTGCTGGGGAATCAAAAATGGCCTCGCGGAGGGGAATGTGATCGAAGACAGCAAGCAGTACGGCCTTTCCATCGGACACCGAGATACCGATAACGTGGTTCGTGACAATGTAATCCGTCGAAGTGGCATCAACGGCCTCCAGTTTCGCGACCACAAAGTCGCTCGCCGGAATGCTCACCGCAACCTCTTCGAGGGGAACCTTATCGAGGACAGCGGGACGAAAGGTGACTGCGTAGCCATCGAATTGCAGGGAGTAACTGAAGATGTTATCTTGCGCAAGAATCGAGTCCAGGATACTCGTCGGCGATCCAGGTCACGCCACCGGGTCGGTCTTCGCGTTGGCGAGAAAGCCAGGAGGCTTTGCTTGGAGGGGAACACGTTTGAGGGTCTGGAGGAGGACATCGTGTACCTGAGGGGGAAGTGAACCAATGAGTCTGAGAGATGCCAGAACCGGATGCAACCTGCGGAGATTCTCGTCGCTTGCCTGGACGGTGTGGTGGTCGATCCACTTCGCAGGTATTCCCATGAGAAGCGAGGCCGCAGTGAATCGCCAGGAAGCTCTGTCGCCCCAATCGATGATCGTCGTTCCCAACACTCCCGAACACCCGCGCAACGGGGAGGCAGACATCCTGCGCCTGAAGAATGGTGATCTCTTGCTCGGGTACGGTCGATGGGAAAAGGAGGGCAGCGATTTCGGTCGCGCGGAAATCTGGTGCAAGACCTCCCGCGACGGCGGCAAGACGTGGGGCGACGATCGTGTTCTCGTTCCGAATGAAGGAAAAGTGACCACCTTCGAAGTGGGTTTACTGCGGCTGAGAAGCGGAGAGATTCTGATGACCTACTGCGTGAAGGATTCCACCGAGGACTGCTCGGTCTGCTTCCGGAAGTCGCTCGATGAAGGGCGCACGTGGACTCCTCGAGTCAAATACACCATACCCTCTGAGTACACCGGCTACACCGCCATCAACAACAACAGGCTCATACAACTCAAAAACGGCCGCCTCCTCCTTGCGGCTTACGATGGCTACATCCGCGGACGGATCATCCTCAGCTTCGTGATCTACTCAGACGACAAGGGAGAAACCTGGCGCAAAAGCTCCGACGTGGACGTCCGAGCTCTCGACCCGAAGAACACGTATGGCGCAGATGAGCCGGCAGTCATCGAGCTGAAGGATGGTCGGGTGATGATGATCGTCCGAACGGACCTCGGGTACATCGCGAGGTCCTATTCGCGCGACCACGGGGCGACGTGGAGCCTGCCGGAACCAGTGCCAGGGCTGATTGCCCCGAACTCGCCCGCCAGCATCGCTCGCCTCCCTAAGACCGGTCACTTGCTCCTGATCTGGAACAACAACCGCACCGCCCGCAACCCGCTGAACTCGGCCCTCTCGAAAGATGAAGGAAAAACATGGCAGAGCCTCCGAACGGTCGAGTGGGGAGCAGGTGGCTATTGCTACACCAGCATCACACCTGTTGGCGATCGCCTCCTGCTCACCTACTACGCGCCCGGTGGACTGAAGCTCAACTCGATTCCATATCAGTGGTTTTACCAGAAGGAGGCCGCGGGGCAGTTGACCTGGCTGACGGAAGGGCCGGTGTCGCCTCTGGAAAGCCGGCGTGGTTGGCGACTCTCCAAACAAGGCTGCGTCTACATTCAAGACCGCGCCGACCTGTGGGAGGGATCAGAGGACTCCGAGGTGGAAGCGACCATCCTCCTGCACTCGCTCTTGCCCGAGAAACGCGCCACCGCGATGCTTTGGGTCGGCGATGCTGCGGCAAACGCAAGTTGTGCTCTATACCTGCGCGCTGGTGAGAAGACGGACTCCATTTCCTTCAATGAGAACATGCAATCCGGTTATGACCTCGGCGACAGTGGGAAGGCCCACACTTACAGGCTGGTCACGAATCACCAGACCCGGACGGTGGAGGTATGGATGGACGCATCGCCGGAGGCGGTCCTCTCAACATCTCTCGGTGCTGTCCTGGGTGAGTTCAACCTCAACCGGATCCTGTATGGCGACCCCAACGTAGACTTCCTCGGTGGGGAGAGCGAGTTGTTTGACATTCGATGGAAGAATGGACCGAGGGGGACATGGAGCAAAGGACTTACAAAGTAAGCGTTGATGGGACGAGTGCGGTCGCCGGTTGGTCATTCATGACAAGATGATGCCGCTTCAGGTTAACCAACTTCCTGTTCAGTTTCGGGGGCCTGTTCGGTCGACTTGCCGGACGATCCTCACGCAATATCCCAATACGGCGGCTTTCGTTGTCATCGGCAGCGTGGCAGACGGATCGTGGGAAGAAGACAGCGACGTGGACCTCGTGTGGGTCTTGCGAGGCAAGCGGCGCAAGCGATGGCACCGGGAACTCGACTACGACTATTCCGGTGTCGTGGAACTCGTCACCCTCAACGTGTCTGAACTCAAACGGCAATTCGCTCGGCACAGTTCCATGGCCC
>JACQGJ010000639.1 GCA_016199605.1 Armatimonadota bacterium
GCTCCGGTGCCACCTCCGGCAGGTGGCGAACCAGATTCATCGTATAGGTCCGGTCACCGGTTTTGCGCTCCAGCAGCGTTCGGCAATCAATGGCAATGCGCAAAGGATCCACCTCGACGGTCACTTAGAACTCGTCCAGTCATAGTTCCGCGCCCAATCTGGACCACAGTATCGGGATCAAGGCCAGGCTCCCGTCGAAAACGCGAAGTTGTTCCTGGACGAGTTCTCAGCAAACCAGCAGTGCCGTGCCTGTAGGGCAAAGGTCGAAGTGCGACCACAGGTCTTCCCCTTCGACCTTTCATCCTCGCCCGATTCCGCTCAGTCGCGTGCCTATTCGTCGTAGCCTTTAAGCGGCCGGCACCAGATGTTTCGATAGCGAACCAGGTCCCCATGGTCTTGAAGCATGAGAGGTCCTGCCGGCGGCTGCGGCGCATATTGGAGAATCTGCCGGTGTGTCGTGGGCCCGATCAACTCGGTGTGGTTGTGTACCACGATTCCGTTGTGCAGAACGGTCACATACGCGGGACGGACCAGTTTGTCACCGTTGAAGCGAGGGCCCTCCCACAAGATGTCGTAGGTTTGCCACTCGCCCGGTTCGCGGCAGGCGTTCACGAGAGGAGGGAACTGGCCGTAGATCGCTGCCGTCGTTCCGTCAGGATAGGTTGGATTGTCATAACAGTCGAGCACCTGAATCTCGTAAAGCGCCATCAGAAAGACGCCGCTATTGCCCCGCCCCTGGCTTTCACCTTTGACCTCGATGGGCGCAGCCCACTCCAGGTGAAGCTGGCAGTCCGGCAGTTGCTCCTTTGTCTGGATATTGCCGGTTCCGGGAACCACCTCCATGAAGCCGCCCTCCAGCTTCCACTGCGCCGCACTTCCATCGTTGCTACTGGCCCAGCCGGTTAGACTGGAGCCATCGAAAAGGACGGTCGCATCGGAAGAGGGTCGACCGGCTGCTTCTTGGTTGCTCGAGGTGCCCGGATTGATGACTCGAGGTTGGGGCCGGTTCCCGTCGTGGACTTTGTACTGCGATCCGGGGAGAACGGGGGTATCGTCATAGCCCAGATTAGATGCCATTGCGTGAGCTCCTTGTCAGTTGGTTTCTTACGCGGTTCCTTGTGCGCGCCTATTGTATCGGCCCTTGTGGGAGGTGTCAAACGCCCGCGACGGAGGAACGAATCTTTTCCCGCCGTTGCGTTTCATCGAAGGTTGAATTATACTCCGTATCACTTAGCCTCCAGGGATTGTCGGTTGGTACAACCGGATACGTATCGTCAACGCCCAGGGCTTTACCCGAAACCTTCGAGGGAGATGAACGGTTGATGTCGTCGACCTACGCTGAAGAGATTGAGACGTTGATTCGGGCTCGCTATCCCGTTCTCTACATTGTGTCCTACGAGGAATCCCGAGTCGAGAACCTTCTTCAGGACATTGCCGTCAAACGCAACAAACGTCTGATGACTTGGTCGATCAGCCGAGGATTGCTCCCTTATGGGACCTCGCTTCAATCGTCCCGGCACGTGGATGAATCGACCCGGGATCCGGGAAACGCTCTCGATCAAGTCGTCAAGGCCGTTGAGCCGGCGATCTATCTCTTCAAGGATTTCCACCCGTTTCTGTGCGATCCCACCATCTCCCGGAAGGTCCGGGAATTGGCCCTCTACCTGAAGAACACTTACACCACTTTAGTGTTGGTGTCTCCGACCCAGAAGATTCCCCTCGAGCTGGAGAAAGATATCGCTGTCTGTCAGATCCCTTTGCCCGACGTGCATGACTTGCGGGATTTGCTGGATCGGACCATCGACGAAGTGAACAAAGGGGGCCAGGTACACGTTCAACTGGACGACGCGGGGAAAGAACGAGTTCTCCAGGCCACGCTTGGTCTCACTTTGACCGAAGCCGAGAATGTGTTCGCCAAAGCGTTGGTTCGCGACGGCAAACTCGATTCCGAAAACCTCGACACGATTCTTTCGGAGAAAGAGCAGCTCATCCGCAAATCCGGACTGCTTGAGTACTATCGGGCCCAGGAGCAGTTTCACGACGTGGGTGGCTACGACTTGCTGAAGGTGTGGTTGATGAAGCGTCAGGCGGCGTTTAGCGAGCGAGCCCGAGAGTTCGGCTTGCCCGCGCCTAAAGGCGTGCTGCTCATTGGGGTTCAGGGGTGCGGTAAAAGCTTGAGCGCAAAAGCTGTGTCATCACTGTGGAAAGTACCTCTGCTGCGGTTGGACATGGGAAAAGTCTTCAGCAGCCTGGTAGGCTCTTCGGAAGAAAATGTGCGCAATGCGATCCGTGTCGCCGAGTCCGTAGCCCCTGCCATTCTGTGGATCGATGAGATTGAGAAAGCCTTTGCTGGGGTTCAGAGCTCGGCCTTTTCTGATGCCGGGACGACGGCGCGCGTGTTCGGTAACTTCCTCACGTGGCTCCAGGAAAAGACCGCACCCGTTTTCGTGATCGCAACGGCGAACAACGTCCAGCAACTGCCGGCTGAGCTGCTGCGTAAAGGCCGCCTTGACGATATCTTTTTCGTTGATCTGCCAACCCAGCCTGAGAGGGAAGAGATCTTTTCCATCCATCTCAGGCGCCGCAAACGAGATCCGAAGAAATTCGACCTGAAGGCTGTTGCCCAGGTGACTTCCGGATTCAGCGGCGCCGAGATCGAGGAAGCAGTCATTTCCGCGTTGTTTGACGTTTTCAGCGTGGCGCAGGATATTACGACCGAGGCGATCCTGAAGAGCGTGTCGGAAACTGTCCCTCTTTCAAAAACCATGAAAGAACAAATCGACGAGTTGAGAGAGTGGGCTGGCAGCCGCGCTCGCCGCGCCAGCAGTCAGGAGAGCGAAGCTATCGAAGCCGCGCCCATGGGAAGAAAACTGGAGTTGGCATAAGCTGACGAGTGGAGGGTATCGTGTGACGCGGAGAAAGGAAGAGCGGCAGAGGATGCAGGTCGGCACACCCCTTTACCCGCTACTCATCGCTCGACACTCGTAAATCGAGAAGGAGGGGAGTCATGTCGTGCGTTTTCGTTGTTATTCCGGTAATCACAGTCGCTTGGCCGATCATTTCGGCGGCCATCGCCGCGGCCTCTTCGGCCCTGGGTTACCGGCTGATGAAGGGGAGCGAGGAATCCGTCACCGTCACACCGTCGATCTCACAATGTATTGACCTGGAGATGCCTAACTCAAAGGTCGTAACGGAAACGCTCGGGCGAGATGAGTCACTGGTAGTCGGAAAAGACGACCTGCGCGTTACCTTTTACCGGGACGCACGAGGAGGCTGCTCAATCCACGTGGACGGCGAAAACCGATCCACTGCTGAACTCGAGGAGGCCGGTCGACAACTGGTTAATGCGGTCACGCAACAATACGTTTATCAGAAAGTGATGAGCGAGATGAAGTCTCGCGGTTTTAACGTTGTCAACGAAGCAGTGGACGAGGACAGCACGATCCGGATAAAGATCAGAAAGTTCTGACCAGAAACACAACCGCAGACAACATCAGAGGTCCAGGAGTAGAACTTGGGACGATTTCAGCATCTCGAGCTTGGACGAGCGAGTGAACCGATTGAAGAAGCCAAGGAGGGCATTCATGACGACGCCTACTTCATCAATCAGGCGCGGGGGAAGTTTGACGAAGGAGAGTACGAGGCAGCGCTGACGGCCTACTCGCGCGCTTTGCGTTACGACCCCAACATCCTCGAGGCATGGGCCGGTCAGCTACGAGCCCTTATTGAGTTGGGGGAGCTGGAGGAGGCCATCTTGTGGGCGGACAAAGGCCTTGAGCGGCTCAAAGACGCTGCTGACCTTTTGGCAGCGAAAGCCATGGCGTTGGCCCGGCAGGGAGATGTTGAAAAGTCCCTCGGCTTCTCCGATGCGGCTGTTGAGCAGAAGTCTCCTTCCTCCTTCGTGTGGCTGGCGCGGGCAGATGTCCTGATGTGTGCGCAACGCTCGGGTGCAAAGCCGTGTCTGCAGAAGTGTGTGGAGCAAACTCCCAACGATTGGCGCACTCTTGCAGACGCGGGCACCCTTTGTCTCTACCACTCTGACAGCCCCCATGCCGCGGTGTATCTGGAGAGAGCGGTCAAGCTTTACGACCGGTGTGCCTATGTCTGGTTCTTGCTCGGTCAAGCTCAATACCTTGAGGGGAACCGAGAGCGCGCCGTGGCGAGCCTCCGCAGGGCCTTGGTCTTACGACCCAGGTTTTCCGAGGCAGAACAAGCCTTAAGAAAGATCGGGAGTCCAGGTGTTCTGTCTCGGATTGCCAGTCTCTTTCTGAGAAAGTGAGGAGCGAGATGCCTGAGGAACTGGATATTGAAATTGATGCCGAGGGAAACGTTAGGGTACACGTGAAAGGCCGCAAAGGGAAAGCTTGTCTTGATTATGTTCAGATCTTTCAACAGATCCTGGGCGAAGTGAAAGACCAGCAACTGACTTCGGAGTATTACGAGTCAGAGGTTCAGATCAATAACCAGATGAAGGTGAACACGCTTTGATAGCTTTTCCACTAAGGATTGACTTCCATGGAGTGCTCTCGGTGTGCCTTTGACAACCTTCCTATCGCAAAGGTCTGCGGATCGTGTGGCGCAGCCCTAACAGGAAGAGAGGTCACTCCCTCAACGCTCGAGTGGAGTGAGGTCACCCCACCTCGAGCTCGCGACCGAGCTCGCCGTCATCGGGTGAAATTCGGAACACGGATTCAGAACCGGTTCTCTGCAATTCGGAAGGCATGGCAGGTGAACGGGGTTGTGGCAACCCTCGGTTCCGCGGTTCTCCCCGGAGTGGGGCTTGTGCTGTTGGGCCACGCAAGACAGGGCCTCTGCTATGTCGTCGCCGCGGCAGTTCTCCTTGCGTTGATGACGTTTACCTCCGGGAACTCATTTGTGGCTTGTCTGTTGGCTTATCTCACTTTGTCTGCCATCACAGTCTTCCAGTCGATTCTGATTGCAAGGGCCAAATCGGGCGAGCCACTACAAGACTGGAGACGGCGAGCTTCCTTGGGGTTGTTTATTGTGTCGATTTACTTCTCACTTGTTAGCCTACTCGGTTGGTTTCTCGGGTGGCAGAGTCAGATACTGAATCCCCGTTGGTATTTCCGATGATTCAGCTTGCCGCGAGGTGATACCTTTGGTTGAAACAGTTGAGCTGGGGCCCCGGGGCCGCAAGCACCTCTCCTTCGACGATTTGCTGCGATTCGCTATTGAAAACCGTGCTTCCGATCTGCATTTGATTGTCGGAGTCCCGCCCGTGTTACGAGTGGATGGAGACATCATCCTTGGCAACAACGACGCTCTGACAGCTCCGCAAATCAAGACGCTTCTCTTCGAGGTCCTAACCGAGCGACAGATTGAGGCCTTCGAGGAGGCATGGGAGTTGTGCCTGGCGTACTCGCATCCAGAGCTTGGATATTTCAGAGTGACGCTCTACCATCACCATCGTAACGTCGAGGCTTCGGTCCGTATTGGGACCGTGCAAATGCGCAGCATCGAGGAACTCGGACTTCCCGAGGTGGTCGGAGAATTCGTGCGGAAGCCAAATGGACTGGTTCTTGTCACCGGGCCTACGGGTGTCGGAAAGACAACCACCCTAAACGCGATGACCGACCTTATCAACCGTGAGCGACGATGCAAGATTATTAGCGTGGAAGATCCCATCGAGTATGTCCACACCAACAAGCTAAGTATCATCGTGCAGCAGGAAATCGCTTCCGATGTGAAATCCTTTCACGGAGCGTTGATCCACATCCTACGGCAAGATCCCGATGTCATCGTGGTTGGCGAGATGCGTGATCTCGATACCATCTCGACAACCCTCACGGCCGCGGAAACTGGACACTTGGTACTGGCAACGCTGCACACCTCGTCCGCTTCACAAACCATTGATCGAGTCATCGACGTGTTCCCGCCACACCAACAGAACCAAGTGCGTACACAAATGGCTTCGTGCTTGCAGGGAATCATCTGCCAAAAACTGTTGCCGCGGATCGACAAGCCCGGGAGAGTCTTGGCCTACGAGATCCTCGCTGCTACCCCTGCGGTGCGCAATCTGATTCGCGAAGGAAAGACCGATGCCATGCTTTACACAACGATGGAAACTTCCAGGCATCAAGGGATGGAGATTTTCGACAGGTGCTTGCGGAGTTTGTATGAACAAGGCATCATTACCTACGACACAGCGGTATCAAACGCTCTCGATCCCAACCGGATACGTCAGTAGCGTCCTGAATGGAGATGCACATGAACCGGCTCGCGTTTTGGCTTACCTTGGTCCTGCCTCTGGCGTCTTTGCAGGGAGGTCACACCGAGGACGACATGCCTCCCCGCTTGTTTAACCCGCTCCTGAAGCGGATGGTCTGCAGGAAAGTGGATCAGCCTCCCAAGATTGATGCCCATCTGGAGGATGCTGCCTGGCAGGTCTCCGATATCGCCGCGGAATTCAGCAGTCTGTCCAACTCCAAGCCGACGAATCCCACTACGTGGGTCACCTGTCACGACGCCCGGTTTATCTACTTTGCTTTCCTTTGCAGGGATGATCAAGTGATTGCGACCAGCCCTTCAGGAGAAGAGCCTCCGCCCGCGGACTCCGTAGAGATCGACCTGGTGACCGATGGCGCCCTGGGGGCGGACCACCGGTTTGGACTGACGGCTGCTGGAAGTCGATGGCAAGCCCGACATGGCGACAGGTCATGGAAGCCGCTGCCCGACTGGTCAGTCGCCACTCGAACCACCGATACCGGTTGGACCGCCGAACTGGCAATTCCTCTTGAGTCGGTAACCACGGAGAACAAACCCGAAGAGTGGCTCGTACGCGTCTTGCGATGGGACATTTCGACCAGACGGAACTCGGAGGCAAGTAGCTGGACATTTTTCGGGAAACCGGGTGTCAGAGAATCATCGGTCTACGGCGATTTTTTCTTCGACTCGAACAACCTCTCCGGCAAGCGCCGGATCCTTCAGATGGTTGAGCCTGACCGCCCTGCCGATTACGTTCCCGATAACGGGGCTATGCTGGCACAACGTCCTCGGGTGATCCGTTGGGCGGAAGAACCTGCCGCCATAAGGTACGAGCTACAGGTTTCCCGCTCACCGGATTTCCCCTCCCGCAAGACTATGACGTTCGTGACCTCCGGTCCAAAAGCCGATCCTTCCTCCACTTACCACCCTCTCGTGGGTCATTGGTACTGGCGATATCGCATCCGAACAGCGGATGCTCGAGTCACCTGCTTCGGTCAGACTCGATCGTTCGTTGTCTTGCCGGCCAAGAAGTGAGTCCCGGACCCCTGCATGGTGAAGCACTCCCACGAAGAGTCGGTTACTCAGACTTCCTGCCTGCCCACAGAGGCCAGCTACGCGCGATCCTCGAGAGCTGCTCCGGGGGGCTTCAAGGTCCCGTTACTGGTAATAGTGGGCCCGACGGCCGTCGGGAAGACCGAACTCTCCATCGAGGTCGCTGAACGCCTTGCAGGTGAGATCGTCTCCGGGGACTCCGCGCAGGTGTACCGGCACATGGATCTTGGCACAGCGAAACCCACCGCGGCGCAGCGGCTGCGGGTGGCGCACCATCTCCTGGATATCGTGGACCCCGAAGAAGACTACAACGTCGCCCGTTTCCAGAGGGACGCGGCAGAGTCCATTGCCCAGATTGCCGGCAGGGGACGCTTGCCCTTGCTGGTGGGAGGAACGGGGCTGTATGTTCAGGCTGTCGTCGATGGCCTATCCCTCCCCGCAGCGCCCCCCGACCCGGTGTTTCGCGAGCAGATGCGCGACCGCGCCGCGCGCGAGGGCGCTGACTCGCTTCACCGGCAACTGAAGCTTGTCGATCCGGTCTCGGCCGTAAGGATTCACCCGAACGACCTGAAGCGAGTGATCCGCGCACTGGAAGTCTTCCATTTGACCGGATCGCCCCTTTCCTCCTTTCAGACGACAGGGATGGCCCCACCCACCGACACGGGGATGTGCCTTGACCAATCCACTTCCAGTCGGTATAATGCCGCCATCGTCGGAGTCTTCCGCTCCCGCCAGTCACTGTACAGCCGCATTGAGCATCGCATTGACGCGATGCTCTCCGCAGGTTTTCTGGAAGAGGTTCAACATCTCAAGAGGCGTGGGTGTCATCTCGGCATGACCTCGATGCAAAGCCTGGGCTATCGGCACGGGTTGCTTTATCTGAACGGAGAGATCAGCTTCGATACGCTGACAACTCTCTGGAAACGAGATACCCGCCGGTTCGCCAAACGGCAATTCACTTGGTTTGGCCGTGATCGTCGTGTTAACTGGTTCGACTTGGAGTCGATGGAACAGGAGGAGGTCGTGACACGCATCCTGGACCTTGCTCGACACGTGGTAGACACCAGTTCACAATGATGTACCGAAGGTCGCCGGGTTGCGGAGCTTTTGCTCCCGGACCCAACCTTCTGGGGATCCAGGAAAGATGAGCCGCAGCACCCACGAAACCGGCTCGACTCTTCATGATGTTTACTTGCGGAGGAAACTATGATCGCTCAACAGGGAAGCTTGCAGGACAAATTCTTGAATTGCGTGCGTAGAGAGGGCATCGGGGTCGTCATCAATCTTGTTGACGGCAGCCAATTGCGGGGGAACGTCAAGGGCTTTGACAACTTCACGATCCTTCTTGAGGCGGGGGGGAAAAGGCAACTGATCTACAAGCACGGCATCACGAGCATTCTTCCTGCAAAGGATCCCTCCTCTCTGACACTCAACAATGCAGGCAAGCCGTCAGGATCACCCGACGAGGAATAGGAAGCAATTCTCATGCGGTTTACGAAAATGCACGGTCTCGGCAATGACTTCGCGATCGTTGATCCCAGCGTCCAAGAGATCACGGAAACCCAATTTCCGGAACTTGCCCGGAAGTGGTGTGACCGCCACTTCGGTGTCGGCGCCGATGGGTTGATCTTTGTCCTGCCCACCGAACGAGCCGACTTCCGTATGCGCATCTTCAATCCCGATGGCAGCGAGGCTGAGATGTGCGGAAACGGGATCCGATGCTTTGGCAAGTACGTGTACGAGCACGGGCTTTCCCGACGGAACCCCTTGACGGTGGAGACGCTTGCGGGTCTCCAGACTCTCGATCTGAACGTTGAGCACGAGGTGGTGAAGTCCGTGGAAGTGGACATGGGACAGCCGATCCTTCGCCGTTCCCAGATCCCCATGTCCGGTGAGGATTCCGAGAGCGTAATCGGCGAGCCACTTGACGTTGAGGGCGCCGAGTGCACAATCACGTGCGTCTCCATGGGGAATCCTCACGGCGTCCTCTTTGTGGAGGACCTCGACCAAGTGCCCCTGTCGGTGCTTGGTCCGCAGATCGAAACTCATCCGGCTTTTCCTCAGAGGATCAACGTGCATTTTGCCCAAGTGCTCTCACCCACCGAAGTTCGAATGCGCGTGTGGGAAAGGGGAGCTGGAATCACTCTGGCTTGCGGCACAGGCGCATGCGCGGTGCTTGTTGCCGGAGTGCTGACCGGACAAACTGAACGGAAGGCGACGGTTCACCTTCCCGGTGGGCCGTTACAGATCGAGTGGAAGGCAAACGGCCACCTCGCGATGACGGGCCCGGCGGCGGAAGTGTTCGATGGAGAAACCGCTTAGGGCGCAGTTAGGCGGTATCGACCGAGATCCCCGCCGAACCCACGCTCTCCACATTTCCTTTGAAAGGTTGTGATCATTTGCTGCGTGCCCAACGACTGGATAAGATTCCCCCTTATCTCTTCGCTGAGATCGGTCGCAAGATCGCCAAAGCGCGCGCCGAGGGGAAGGATGTAATCTCGCTCGGCATCGGCGACCCGGATCAGCCCACCCCGGACCACATCATTGACGAGTTGGTTCGAGCAATCCGAGACGGGGCGGACCCCAACCGGCATCGCTATGGGGGAGACCTCCCCGTCAAGGAGTTCCCTGAAGCCGTGGCTCAGTGGTACCAGTCTCGTTTCGGCGTGGACCTTGACCCGGGAACGGAGGTCCTGACCCTCATCGGCTCGAAAGACGGTATCGCCCACGTTCCCTGGGCGTTCATCGATCCCGGTGATGTCGCGCTGGTTCCCCAGCCGGGCTACCCGGTCTATAACGTGGGCACTCTCTTTGCGGGCGGCGAATCTTATTTCATGCCGCTGCTGGAGCAAAACGAGTTCAAGCCCGACTTCGACGCCATCCCTTCCGATGTCGCCGACAAGGCCAAGCTCATGTGGCTCTGTTACCCGAACAATCCGACGACCGCAGTGGCGGATCTTGAATTCTTCCGGAAAGCCGTGGAGTTCGCACAGAAACACGATCTACTGATCTGTCACGATTCGCCCTACAGCGAAAATACCTTCGATGGCTACCGATCACCCAGCCTTCTTCAGGTGGAAGGCGCCAAGGAGGTCGCCATCGAGTTGAACTCCCTCTCCAAGCCGTACAACATGACGGGTTGGCGCATCGCCTACGCTGTCGGTAAGGCCGAGGCGCTGGCGGCGTTGGGGTTGGTGAAAGAGAATTGCGACTCGGGGGTGCTTCGGGCAATCCAGTATGCGGCGATCAAAGCTTTGACCGGCTCACAAGAATGCGTTGAGGCGATGAATCGTGTCTATCAGCGACGGCGCGACCTGGTTGTCGATACGCTGAATCGGAATGGCTGGCGACTCCAGAAGCCCAAAGCTACGTTCTACGTCTGGGCTCCCATTCCGGAAGGCTATGCCGACTCTGCCGCGTTCGCGTCCGATATGCTGGACCGGGCCAACGTGGTGGTGACACCAGGACGAGGCTATGGCGAGGCGGGCGAGGGATACTTCAGGATCTCGCTCACGTACCCCGAGGACAGGCTTCAGGAAGCGGTGCAACGGATTGCCGCGGCGTTGGGGAACTATACTCGTTAAGGGTAAAAACCCGCCCTTCCCCCTCACCTCGACCCTCTCCCCACGGGGGGAGAGGGCAGGGGTGAGGGGGTGTTTTCAACCGCAACGAGTATAAGGCGACACAAGGTATGGCTTCAGAAGGGGTGAAAAGAAAAGTGTGGTGCCGAAGGTCGGAGTCGAACCGACACGGCCTTACGGCCACTAAGCCCTGAACCTAGCGCGTCTGCCAGTTCCGCCACTTCGGCAACCGATGAACTACTCAAGCGGACGGCTGATAATATATCGGAAATCGTAGTATACGTCAAGACCGACGGCTGTATTGCTGTAATGCAATTATGATCGAACTCAAAGAACGAGCAAAAAACATCTCTTTCGCGCTGGCAGGAGCCGGAGTACTTCTCGCAGGCTTCGGGTTCCTGGCCAAGGCCCCCGTCGCACACTATATCGCTATCGGCGGGTTACTGCTGTTGATGCTCGTAATGGCCACCTTGCTGACTACTTACGTATCGGCCCTCGCCGAGAAGGCGAGAGAGCGAGAAGGCAGCGCACAAAAGGCCCGATCCGAGTTGATGTCTACAGTGCAGCAGAAGAAGGAAATCTCGGAGCGTTTTGACCGCAACAAGTTCCTTGCCGATCTTCTCAAGACCATCTCCGAGTCCAATGACCTGGATTCGGTTCTGGACCGAACCTTGGATCAGACGATGAGTTTTTTTGTCGCAAAGAGCGGCTTTGTCATGCTCATTGATGAAATCTCCAGAGAGCTGTACGTGGAGCGAGCAGCGGCGAAGGACGGACAGCCGGTCCATGCGGGTCGTCTTCCCATCGGCGAAGGAGTCGTAGGGTCGGTGGCAGCTACTGGCACGGCCCGTTTGATGGCAGGCACCAAGAAACTCCCGGGGCGATACCAGACAACGTCTCCGACTTCCCAGCAGTCGAACTCTGTGAGTTCGCAGTCGGCGCTCATGTGCGCTCCTTTGCGCATCGAGAAGAAAATCATCGGCGTACTGACCATCGAGGAGAGGGACAGTGATGATAACTTCAGCGAGGGCGACCTGGAGTTTCTGTCTCTAATCGCGGCAGAAACAGGCATCGCGATCGAAAAGGCTCGGCTGTACGAGCGGATGGAACAGATGTCAGTGACGGACGGATTGACCGGAGTGGCCAATCGGCGGCACTTCGATGCCCGGCTGCATGATGAGATTCTCAAAGCGAGGAGGTACAATCTCCCTCTCGCCGTAACGCTGATGGACATCGACAACTTCAAATCCTTCAACGACACCTATGGCCACGCTGTAGGCGACGAGATCCTGAAGGCGCTGGCGGAAACGATCCGGGCTAACGTTCGCGATACTGACCTTGTGGCGAGATACGGCGGGGAGGAATTCGTGATCGTCTCTCCCGACTGCAAAGTCGACCAGGCAGCCGCCACTGCCGAGAGGTTGCGCGGGGTTGTCGAGGCTCTGGAGGTGCGGGGCAGTGATGAACACCCGAATCTGAGGGTTGCCATCAGTCTGGGTGTCGCGGTCTTCCCGGAAGATGGGCCTCACGAAGAGTCCCTCTTGAAAGCCGCCGATGATGCGCTGTACCATTCAAAGGAAAACGGGCGCAATCAGGTCACGCTATCGCATGATATCCGAGGCTGACCGAAGGGATGCTCACGGAGGAGAAGGAACTCGAGGTCTGGCGTAACTCGCCGTCCCTCGTACGCTGGTTCTCTCGTAGTCCAGCCATCTTTTGAAGGAAGTGACAATTATGGGACCGTTTGGAATGAACGAAATGATCGTCGTCTTGCTGGTGGTTCTGCTCTTGTTTGGCGGGAAGAAAATTCCCGAGCTTTTCCGGGCGATGGGCAAAGGTGTCAGCGAGTTCAAGAAGGGCGTGGAGGAGGGCAAAGCAGATCCGAAGGCTGATCCCTTGGCCCCACCTGAGATTGACGCGGACACGGGAAAGACTTCGTAACTGACTGCCGGACACCCAACGAGCATGAGTTGGTTCTGCACAACTCGACGAATATCTTGCCGGAGCTCTGTCGCCCGACTTCTGCTGTGCTTCTTGCTCGGAAGTAGGGTTGGCGGACCGCGCATTCATGCTGACCAGACCGCGGTTCGCGGGGTCGACACCCCGCAGAGAGCCAGGTCAGCACAGGCCGCCTGGGCGCAGCGGCTCAAGAAACCCCTTCAGTGGACCAACTCGGTCGGGATGAAGTTCCAATTCGTCCCTCCGGGAGAGTTTACGATGGGACAGACCGCTTCCGGGGAAGCAGACGATGCCCTCCGCATTGTTCGAATCACACGCCCCTTTTACCTGGGCACGGTCGAGGTGACTCAATCCCAATGGGAAAAGGTGACCGGAAGGATACACTCCCTTTTCTACCCGGGACCGGAGAACCCGATCACCTATGTTTCGTGGCAGGACGCTCAGGAGTTCATTGCAGCCCTCAACAAACAGGAAGCCGCGACCTACCGGCTTCCCACCGAGGCGGAATGGGAGTTTGCCGCGAGAGGCGGGAGCAAGGAGGACTTCGTGGCCGGGAGTTCGCCAGGGGACCTTGACCGCATGGGATGGTTCCACGACAATAGCGACGGAAGTCCCCATGCCGTAGGAGCGAAGTCTCCCAATACCTTCGGACTCCATGACATGCTGGGAAACGTCTGGGAATGGTGTCAGGAGGTCTACAATGCCTCCCCCCGTCAATCCGAGGGAAGCGACAGCGCAACCCAACCCTCCGGTCACCAGTCTGCCGCGTGCTACCGAATTGTCA
Organism: Armatimonadota bacterium; assembly: GCA_016199605.1. Lineage (GTDB taxonomy): Bacteria > Armatimonadota > Abditibacteriia > CG2-30-59-28 > CG2-30-59-28 > JACQGJ01. The sequence goes on from JACQGJ010000639.1 coordinate 13,603, forward strand.
GGGGGGGATCATTTCTGGAGGACCCAGCCTACTGTCGTGTTGGGCACCGCGACTACTACGAACAGTCGCGAGCCTTAAAGAGCTTTGGATTCCGAGTGGCCTTGTCTTTGCAGCCGTAATCCGGTCGCACGGCGACGCTGGACCCGGTGCGAATCCCAACTCGACTGATACCCATACCAATGATCTCTCGAATCCTCCTCCCCATCGTTTTGCTGGCACTCCTCAGGACCGTGGGGCTTGCGTCCGAGGTGATTCACGATGTGCGACCGCTCTCCCTGACTCCTATCGAAAGAGCCGCCCTCGAAAGCCAACCGAGGAAACTCCACGATCTCCCGCTGAAGTTTTCACCCTTCAACACACAGCGACCGCGCGAGCCACAGCGACATGGAGTCCTCTCGGATCGCGTGGAATACTGGGCTGACGATACGGTGGGACAGTTCGTCGTCTATTTCATCGGGGAACAGCTATCCTCTCCGGGCGTGGAGTTGACGATCCGGTTGGTTTCAGAGGAGGGGAACACCACCGGTCAGACCATCGACTCCCACAAAGTCTCTCGCCCCGCCGCCCCAAAGTACGCCCTGCTCGTAAGGACCGGTCTGTTGTCGCCGGGCCGCTATCGACTCAGCGCGGAGCTTACGGGGATCCCGGGAGCAAGGAAGATTCCTGATTGTGTGTTCGTAAAGAGCGATCGCCAACGCCCTCGTGTGACTTTCCCGGGCGGAGGGATCCCCATCATCGTCTCGCCCCAAGAGGTACTCAGGGAAACTCTCTGGCCCATCAACACCGGAGTTCCCCTGCCACGCAACGCTGTCAAGACCGTGGACCGGCTTGTGTTGCTGGAGGAGGGAAGACCGGTTCCCGCTCAGATCTCCACCCGGGCCACGTGGTATCCGGGGCAGGAGGCGAAATGGCTGGGGCTCGATTTCCTTGCACGCTATAGCAAAGGGAAGCCGGCCAGCTACCGCCTCGCTCTCCTGCCGGAGGAACGGTCGGCAAGCCCGTTGCGCTCGTCTCTCCGTGTCACAGAGAGTGGAGGGTCCTTCGTCGTGGAAACAGGCAAGGTTCGGTTCGTCGTGAATCGCCGCCGGTTTACAGGGATCGAGGGGGCGTGGCTCACCGAGAAAAAGGGAGACTACTCGCAGCAGACCCTCAGAGGGGAAGGGGGTCCGGCGCTCGTCGATGAGCGGGGAGTTCTGTTCCGCGCTTCAGACGACCCCAGTCCCACCGTCCGCCTCATGGACCAGGGCCCCGTCCGGGTGACCATCCAGGCTTCCGGATGGTACACATCCTCCCGATACAACGAGAGGCTGTGCAAGTTCCAGACCTGGATCAGCGCCTACGCCGGCCAAAGTCGCATCGACCTTACACACCGCACCCTCCTGACCTATGACACCGGCAAGAAGAAGCTGGCGGACCTTCGCTTCGACTTCAAAACGACGACTGCGAAGCAATGGTCTTGTGGGGCAGACGGAAAGACGCTTGGAGGGCCGTTCCTCCAGACGAACGAAACGGTCTGGATCCATCAAGACCGATGGGATCACTACCGGTTGGCGACCCAGAACGGCGAGACAACACAAGGAAAGCGCTCGGACGGATGGGCAGCGGTCGCCCAATCCTTTGGCGTGACCGCA
>JACQGJ010000640.1 GCA_016199605.1 Armatimonadota bacterium
AGCTCGCGCACGTTGCCCGGCCAGTGATAATCCAGCACCAGTTTCTGTGCCTCCGGGCTGAGGTCCCAAACGTCGCGGTGAAACTGCTTGCTGAAGTGGCTGAGAAAGTGGCGCGCGAGCAGGAGGACGTCTTGCTGGCGCTCGCGCAAGGGAGGTAGCGTCAGGGTAATGACATTGAGGCGGTAGAAGAGATCTTCGCGGAACTCTCCAGCGCCGATGGCTTCTCCCAGATCGCGATTTGTGGCGGCGACCACGCGCGTGTCTACTGTGACGTCCTCGAAGCCCCCTACACGCCGAAAGCGCTTGTCCTCGATGACGTTGAGCAGTTTGGGCTGGAGGCTGAGGGGCATGTAACCGATCTCGTCGAGAAAAAGCGTGCCGGCATCCGCTTGCTCAACGTATCCTTTCCTGGATCCGTGCGCGTCGGTGAAGGCTCCCTTCTCGTGCCCGAACAACTCCACTTCCGCCAGATCAGCGGCGATGGCCGTGCAGTTGACCTGCACGAAGGAAGAGGCCGCGCGGAGGCTGTTATCGTGAAGAGCGCGGGCGACGAGGCTCTTGCCTGTACCCGTCTCCCCGCGAAGGAGAACGCACGACAGCGAGCTTGCGCCCACCCGGACGAGAGTCTCGCACACTTGCTGCATCTGGGCGTTTTCACCTATAAGGAAATCGGGGCGGAACTCTCGCTTGCCCTCACGGTTGAAGCGACGGAGGTGGCGCTTGATGCTCGTCACCTCCAAACCGCGTTGGACGACGGCAAGCAAGCCATCGGCTCCCATAGGCTTGGTCACGTAGTCTAAGGCGCCCAGGCGCAGGGCTTCAATGGCAGACCGCATGTCTCCCTTACCCGTGATGATAACTACGCCCAAGTCGGGATCATCGCCCTGACGGATGCGGCAAAGCACTTCAATGCCGTCAAGGTCAGGCATTTTGTAGTCCAAGAGGACGAGGTCAACGATCGCGTTTTCAAGATAAGTGAGGCACTCGCGTCCGTTGAGGGCAGACACGATTTCGTAACCCTTAGCCTCCAAGACGCGCCGGCACGCGGCGTGCATCGTAGCATCATCGTCCACTACCAGTATTCTTGCGTTCTCAGGCATTCCTATAGATGGTTACTGGTCAAGGGATGAAGGAACAGAGAGGAGGTTGAACCATGATCCACCAACCGTTGACCCTTGACCGGGTTTCCCCGTAAGTTCAAACGATGGGCAGGCGCACCGTGAAGGTCGCGCCCTGGCCCACCACGCTTCGTACAGTCAGCATCCCTCCGAAAGACTCGATGCGGCCGCGGCTGAGGAATAAACCGAGCCCGAGCCCTTTGCTTGTCCCGTCCACCGCCTTCGTGGAAAAGCCGGGCTCAAAAATCCGCTCCAGGTTCTCGGGAGCGATGCCGCAGCCGGTATCTGCGACTTCGAGAACAACGTGCGCAGTACAATGGAGGCTTGCGGGTGTGAGAGCGTCTTCCCCCAAACCCCCGTTGTCCCCTCCGTCCACACCGGAGCGTATCGCTATCGCTCCTCCCTCCGGCATCGCGTCCATCGCGTTAACTAACAAGTTTATGACTACTTCAATCAACGCGTCTTCATTTGCCAAAATCCGCGGGAGAGCGGGATCGAGGGCGAGCGTGACGTCTCGTTCCAGAAGTTGGTAGTGGAGCATCTCCAACACTTTGTGTACCGACTGGCTGACATCGACTCGCGCCAAGGTCGGGGGTTCGCGGCGAGAGAACGCGCGGATGCGGTCGGTCACCTTGACGACACGCTGGGCGTTCTCACGGATCAGGTCGAGGTCGCGACGGGTCTCAGGAGACAGGGGGAGGTGAGCGGTCTCCTTGCGTACCATATCCGAGAAGGTGAGGATACCCAACATAGGCGTGCTGATTTCATGCGCGATGCCAGCCGCCAACTCTCCCAAAGCCCGCAATCGCGCCGAGAGCATCAACTCCATTTCCAGTTGCCTGCGCTGCGTGATGTCGCGCAGAACTTCCACGGCGGCAATGACCTCGCCCCGCTCGTTGCGCAAGGGGGTTGCGTGCGATTCCACCCAGCGTCGGCGGCTGCCGTCCGTAATCTCACGCGTTTCCCATGCGGATTCACCCGATGCAAAGATCTGTTGCACGGGGCAGTCGGGACACGGTGTGTCGCGCCCAAAATGGGCGTGGTAGCATTTCTGCCCAGCCGTGTCCCCGTACATCTCCCGAACAATACGGTTGGAGTGGACTACGGAGTAGTCTCTGCCAATCACGACGATCCCATCGCCCACGGCGTCAATCACGTCCTTGTAGCGTTCCTGTGCCCGAAGCTCAATGTACGGATGGATGACTTTCTTGATGATGGCGACCGTTATGAGTGGGATGGTGAAGGCGACAAACCCAGCCACAGCCAAGATGGGGGAGCCAACTGTTCGGGCGGCCAACTGCACGTCGCGGTAAGGCCGGTGGTAGACGATGAGCCAGTCCAGTTGGGGCACGTAGGAGAAGGTCGTTATCTCCCATGTACCTGTGGACGGGCGATAGAGCCCCGATCCTGATTGTTTGCGTCGCAACAATTCACTCTCCGAGTAGGCGCGAGGCTTTCCCTGAAGATGAATGAGACGGCGGGCATAGTCGCCCTTGCCGGGGCTGTTGAAAGATCGGGAGTCTGCCAGCAGGTTGCCTTTCCTGTCCACCACGTAGGCGTAACCCGCTTTGTGCTCGGTCAGCTCCTCCAGGTGCATCTTCACAAAAAAGAGGGGCGTTCTCGGACCTCGCAACGCCTCTTCCGTATCTTTTGGGTCCTCCAGCGCGCACATCTTCATGCGTCCGACAATCTCCGCTCCATCGTGGTACGCCTGGCGGAGCACAGCCTGTTCCGCGCGGTAGTAGGCGAGAAGCGCACTCAACACCGTAGCCGCCGTTACCAGAGCCCCAACGGCAGCGGTAGCAATCAGCAGGGGGTTCCCTTTCCGAAGTCTCATGGTGTCCAAGCCTCCCTCTTACCCGCTTGCGTTGTGCTGGCTCCTCGACACTGCACACCGGAGCTTCCACAGCCCGCCAAAGAGTATAATGGTCTGCCTCATAGAACGCAAGTGAGTTAACAGCATGCGTGTCCCACTGTGGAGCAGGGACCGAGGAGGATCTCTTCCGCGTTGCTCATTCCGTCCTCGCTCAGGATTGCCGCTCGTCCAATATCGTCATTGCCGGCAAACACTTTAGCTCTTTCCCGGAACCCGCTACGGCAACCTCCGTCTTTTCGGTCACAAAACCTCCGAGTAAGGGGAAAGGGGAATGGACATGAAAGATTGCACACGTTGGTTGGTAGCGCTGGGACTGGTGGGAGCGATGGGGCTCTCTACGTTGACGAGAGCCTACGCCGGATCGGAGGGACGACGCAATACGGCAATCGTCCTGGGAGCGGCGGCTCTGTATGAGTTGACGAAAGGGAAGACAACCAACGCTCTCGTTATCGGCGCAGGCACCTGGTACGCGTACGACCGCTACAAGGATGCGAAGGATGACGAAGCAAACCGGAATGCTTCAGGGCGAAACCGGTTCAACTTCTCACGGATTGAAGATGGCGACTCAAGGGCCTTGGCTGCGCGGAACGCCCGATGACTCTTCGAGGGGATGCTCAGGTTCCGGCTTGCGTTGACCCTCGCGGCGAACCACAAAGAGCAGGTGTTCGGCCCAAGACGAATTGAGGTGCCAGCCGACTGATCGGCGTCCTCCTCGACTCCAGCGCTCCGATTCTGTGCCTTGATGGAAGGTATGGTCGGAGCGCTGTTTCTTGCTTGACAGAACCTACTCCAGAAGGTATCGTCAAGGGCGACTTGCCTTAACGAAAGGAGTCTGCCATGCGTCGATCCATACCTCTCATGCTTATGGTGCTCACGGCCACTTCCGCGTTCGCCGAGAAGAAACCCGTTCAAACCTTTATGAGAACCGGTCCCAAGCCGAATCAATTCACCGAATTCACCTGGCCGGCGACCTCCTTGAAAGGCACCGAGATCCTCATCGTTCGGGGTGATTTCGGACGCGCCGTGTATCCCTCCGTCTACCGAGTGAAAGGTGACAAAACAGTTCAGCTTTCGCGAGTCGGTTACAGGAAGGCACGGCTCAACGAGGTGCGCATGCAGTTTGAGATCCCGCTCAAGCAGTTCCAGAGCGGGGAATACGAAGTCCGGTTGAACAGACGGGTCTCCGAGCATCTCCGCTTTGTATCCCGCCAGGAGACGGAGCAGGAGCAAACCCTGGGTCGGTTCGAGATCGTGTCCGGTAACAGGAGATGACAGGTGGGATGGCGTGGTAAGCCAGACGATTGAAGACTACCTGAAGGCCATCTATAAGGTGGGCAAGAGTGAGGGCAAGGTCACGACTTCCGCGACTGCCGATCGCATGAAAGTATCGGCGGCTTCGGTCACCAACATGTTCACCAAGCTGGCGAACATGAAGTTGATCCGCCACACGCCCTACCAGGGCGTAGAGTTGACAGAGGCGGGTGAGCGAGTTGCCCTGGAAGTCATCCGCCATCATCGGCTCATGGAGCTTTACCTCTCCCAGATTCTCGGCATGAGCTGGGACAAGGTGGATGCGGAGGCGGAGCGTCTCGAGCACGTCATCTCCGATGAGTTTGAAGACCGAATCGCCGATGCCCTCGGTCAACCGACCCGCGATCCGCATGGCGCGCCGATTCCGGGAAAGGATGGCACCATCGACGAAGGCGACGATGAGAAGCTCTCCAACGTGGAGGTCGGTCAATCCGTGGTCGTGCGTCGCGTGAGTGATCGCGACCCCGACATTCTCCGCTATCTCGAATCCCTTGGTCTGTTGCCTGATCGACGTGTGATCCTGAAAGAGCGCGGGGTGTTCCACGGGCCGCTCGTTATCACTGTGGCGGAGAAGGACCACGCGATCAGCGAAAACGTGGCCAGCAACGTCTGGGTGAGCCGCCAGTGATCTCACCTCCCACTCCCATCCAACTCACGAGGAGCTTCCGTGAATACTGAGTTCAAAAAGCAGATCCTGAGGAGAATCCCTTACGGACTCTACGTTGTTGGGGTCGTTGACGGCGAGGAGGTCAGTGGCTTCACGGCGACGTGGCTCGCGCAGTGCTCTTTCGATCCCCCGCTGTTAATGATGGCCGTACGGGCCGACTCGCGATCCGGCAGCTTGATCAAGAACGGAAGGGCTTTCTCGATCAACTTCCTGGACAAGAGCCAGAGTGACCTCGCAAAGACCTTCTTCAAGCCACCCGACAGAGCAGGGAACAAGTTGGGCGAAGTCGAGTTCCACACAGGTCTCACAGGGGCACCCCTCCTCGAACTGGCTCAGGCGTATCTTGAGTGCAAGGTTGTGGAAATCGTCGAGCACGGTGATCATCACGTTGTCATCGGGGAAGTAATCGATGCCCAGGTTTGCCGGGAAGGTGACAGCCTGATGCTGTCTGACACAAACTGGAGTTATGGCGGGTAGCCGCCCGGCGCAGACGACGAGGGGGTATCCGTCTCAGAGAGGCTTTCCGGTTTATGATTGGCGAGGTTGAATAAAACCAGTGACGAGCCTGAACGAGCAAAGCCCGCATATCGTTTACCTCTCTCCTCGATTGGATCGACAGGATCTGGGCCACGCCCTGGATCTTGCCGGTGTTACACATGGCCGTCTCGAAGGAGACCTTCCCCTGGCCGGTCTCGCACGGGAGACTGCCATCGTGGTCGTGATCCACGGTGAAGATCTTACGGCATCTGACAACCTCCTCCGCAGCCGTCTCCAACAAGAGTCGGCTCCTTCTTGGGTCCAAGGCCTGCTCCTCATGAGTGGCGTCCCGCAGGAGGACTCTTCCGCAGCCGAGTTATTCCCGCGATTCCATAGACTGTCGGATTCGGCCTCCACTGAAGATCTCGTATCAGTAATCCTCAACTGCCTCGAAACCTCGGAGTTGAAGTCGCGGGTCTGCCAACTGGAACGCGACCTCAGCCTCCGGTCGCGAGAACTCGAGGAGTTGAACGATATCGGCATCGCCCTTTCCGCCGAACGGGACCTCGAAGCGCTTCTCGAGATGATCTTGCGTAAGAGCCGCGAGACCACCGCCTCGGATGCAGGCAGCCTCTACCTGGTTGAACCCAATCAGATCCCCGGCGACGACCGACAGCTTCGATTTATGCTTTCGCAGAACGATTCGCTCGACATGAGCTACGAGCAGTTCACGCTGCCCCTCAATGACGCCAGCATCGCGGGTTACGTCGCCATGCACGGCGTCCTTCTGAACATTGCCGATGTCTACGAAATCGGCGACGGCGTGCCCTACCGGTTCAACAAGAGCTTTGACAGGTCCTTCGGTTACGTAACCAAATCGATGCTGGGCGTACCCATGAAAAACACCCACGGGGAAGTGCTGGGGGTCATCCAGCTCATCAATCGGAAAAAGGACTTTGCAGTGAAGCTCACGAGCGAAGTCGTCGTCGATGCGAATGTGATCTCCTTCGACGAACGAACCGAGGAACTGGTGAGCTCTCTCGCAAGTCAGGCGGCGGTCGCGCTGGAGAACAACCTGCTCTACAAAGACATAGAAAACTTGTTCGAGGGATTCGTTCATGCTTCTGTGTCGGCCATTGAGTCCCGGGATCCTCCGACCTCGGGTCACTCGGAGCGCGTGGCACTCCTGACCCTTGCGCTGGCTGATGAAACCAGCAACGTTGACGCCGGACCCTACCGAAGCCTCTCCTTCTCCTCCCAGCAGATCAAAGAGTTGCGGTACGCTTCTCTCCTCCACGATTTCGGCAAAGTGGGAGTCCGTGAGAATGTCCTCGTCAAGCCCAAAAAGCTGGCGGAGGGACATCTCGAATTGGTGATTCGGCGCTTTGAGTTCATCCAAAAGTCGACCCAGTATGCCCACAGCCGCCAGGAACTGGAATTCCTGCTGACTCGCAGCCGTGACGAATACCTCACCTCTCATCCCGAGTTCGCCTCGCAGGTCGCCGAAGCACTCCAGGAACTGGATAGCATGCTGGTGGCCGTCCTGCAGGCCAACGAGCCTTCCGTGCTGCCGACCCACGTCCCCGATATGCTTCAGGAGATCGCCGCTCTCACTTACGAAGACATGAAGGAAGCAACCCATCCTTTTCTCGAAGGGTGGGAGGTTAAGGCCCTCTCCATTCCCAAGGGCAGCCTTGATGAGAACGAGCGGAAGGAGATCGAGTCCCACGTGACCCACAGCTTTGAGTTCCTGTGCAAAATCCCGTGGACGAAGGAACTGAAAAACATACCCGACATCGCTTACGCTCATCACGAGAAGCTCAACGGGTCGGGTTATCCTCGAGGTCTCGCTTCAGAGCAGATTCCGGTGCAGGCGAAAATGATGACCATCTCCGACATTTACGACGCCCTCACCGCAGCGGATCGGCCCTATAAATCCAAGGTGGAAACCTCTAAAGCTCTCAACATCCTTCACCAGGAGGCAGACCACGGACAACTGGATCAGGACCTCCTCTCCATCTTCATCGACCGTGGGGTTTACGAGTTGGTTGCCGACTGGAAGAAGTCCACATAAGCCAACGTCTTCCCATGCTGCTCCCGGCGCCTTTCTCCGGGGAACGGCCTCTTGTCGTGTCGCCACGAAAGTGGGAGAATCCTGCGTGCGTTCGCATGTCCTGCCAAAAAAAGGAGCAAGACCCCATGAGAAAACTCCAAACATTCTTAACCGTCCTGGCAACTGTCCTATGCTGTTATCCTGGTCGGTCTGCAGAACCAGGACTCGGACTCGTCGCCCATTACGCCCTCGATGACGGCGCTGGCGCCGTCGTTCACGATCAGAGCGGCAACGGGAATGACGGGAAGATCCTCGGCGGCGCGAAATGGGTTAAGGGCGAGTATGGCTCCGCTTTGGAGCTCAACGGCACGGATGCCTACGTGGATTGCGGAACCAACGAGAGCCTCCGCAGCGTCGCGCCCGCAGGCACGCTAGAGGTCTGGTGCTGCCCAGACGTTGTGCAAGGTGGTCTCGTCAACTGGAGCACCGGTGGCGGATGGAATGACGAGCGGCTGGTGCTGGCGGTGGACACGTATCATGGCGGTCACACAATGATGGGCTGCATCGCCGACGGCGGGGCCTCACAGGGATTCCTCGGCTTCGGGGTGGTGGAGGAGAAAGAATGGGTTCACCTCGCCATCGCCTTCGACGGACAGACGATTCGCGTCTACCGCGATGGACTTCTCAACTCCACGACCAGTCAGACTCTGAAGCTTGATATCAAAGGCGTCCCGCTCTGGCTGGGACGGTGTCAGGGATTGGGATTGGAGTGCTTCAAGGGACTTCTCGACGAAGTGCGCATCTACAACCGCGCGCTTACCACCGAAGAAGTCTTCGCGTCCTACAAGAAGGAAGCAGCAAGGCGGGGTAAGGATACATCTCTCTTTCGCAAGGTGTCCATTCAGGGGAACGCCTTTCCCGGCCCGGGAAAGATTGTCGCCAACCTCGACGTGAGAGCGATGCAACCGCTGCCTGCCGGAGTAACGCTCTACGCGGCTCTCCTCAAAGCGGGCGCATCGAAACCGATCCGGCAGGAGCGTGTTCCCGAAAAGTCCCTTGCAACTCCCGTTGACGTGGTTTTCGATGCTCAGACGCTTGCTCCCGGCGAGTATCTGATCCGAAGCAGCGTGGTGGGATCGAACGGAAAGCGTGTTGGAAACGAATCCGAGACACAAGTAACCTGGACCGGCCAACCACCGGAGTTCAGAGGCGTGAGAATTCTCAACAACCTTGTCTGGGAACTGCTCAATGTGAAAGTTCTGGGAAAGGGCGCCAGTGTCAGGACGCTCACCTTCACCAATCCCTGCGACCGGTGGGTGCTGATTCGGACGACTACGCAGACAAAGGCAATCGGTAAGCTCACGGTCACGGTGGATGCGCAACCGAAACCCGCCATCGTCTGTGCCGAGGGTAGCATCCCCACACAGGAAGCGATGCAGTACCTGAAGGCGGGTCCACATAGGCTGAACATCAAGGCCGAGGGAGACGCCCGATTGCAGCAGGTCATCGTCCGGTCCATCCCCATGCTGCAACATGCCTTCTATGGGGCCAATCCACACATCGCACCGTACGGACCGTATGATTGGGAATTCCTGAAGAAGGATGTCCTGCCGAATGTCAACACGATGGTAGGTGGCGCAGGCCCGGAGCTGGAGCGATGGAAGCAGTCGGGTCGCAAGTGGATTTCAATCGTTGGTTTGCCGCCGACCAGCGGGGATGATGAGGCCGCCGTGGACGGCGCCTACAAGCACTGGTCTTCCAGCCCCGGTTTTGAGAACCCTCGGATGGACGGAGTCATCGTGGACGAGTTCGGAGGCGGTGACGATCCAAGCTATGACGGCTACCGCAAAGCTGTCGAGCGCCTCTACGCCAACCCGCAGTTCCAAGGGAAGATGTATATTCCCTACGGCGGAATCTTCAGTGGCAAAGACCGCAGCCGCGAGTTCGCCCGAGTCGCCATCGAGGGCGGCGGATACGTCGCGTGGGAGCAGTATCTACGCGAGGAGGCAACCGAGGAATCGGCGCAGGCGAGCCTCAAGAACGTTGCCGATGAGATGGTGCGATGGGAGAAGGGCCTCCCCGGCGTCACCCGGCGGATGGTTATGGTGTTGGGCTACATGTCGCAGCCGACCGAGAGCCTGAATGCGAATCCCCTGGTGAACTTCAGAGTGTGGATGGATATGCAGATACGGATGCTGGCAACCCATCCGGCCTTCTTCGGACTCGGCGGCATTCAGGAATACCATTCCTCCTACTGCGACGAGGAGAACGTGCGAGCGACAGGACGACTCTACCGTCACTACGCCATCGAGGGGAATACCCAGCCTCTCACTTCCGATCCCTATCGCAACGCGCACGTCCAGAATCCCGACTTCGATAGGGGGACGACTGGCTGGACGATCAGCCCCGCGGAGACGGACAGCGTTCAGACAAAAGAACACAAAGGTTACAGTTGGCTGGAAGGAAGATACCCACCGACGCCGATCGGCAACGCCTTCCTCTGGATGAAGCGCAACGCCGCCAAGCCGAACGTCTTCAGCCAGGAGATCAAGAACCTCACGCCCGGGCGACTTTACTCGATGAAGATCATCACCGCGGACTATCAGGACCTCGTGCAGGAGAAGTCGGACAAGAAAGCGAACGCTGTATCCATCAGGCTCGGCAACGTTGAGATTCTCCCGGGACCGAAGAACTCCTTTCAGTTCACCTTCCCGAACTGTTACGCCCACATCGTCGGCAAGTTCAACGCGAAGTATCCCTACTGGATGAACTACCACTGGCGCGTGTTCCGGGCGAAAGGAACGACGGCGCGGCTGACTGTTTCCGACTGGGAGTCGGACACCGCGCCCGGCGGCCCGGTGGGTCAGGAGTTGATCTACAACTTCGTTGAAGTGCAGCCGTATCTGGGAGAGTGAACCTCTGTTCGTCCAGCACCTGTTCGTCCAGGAGTTGCGAACTCTGTGAGTTCGAGCACTCCTGGACGGAACTATGAAGCGCGAGTTCGACTCGCCCGTTCCGCGGGGTAGGCGCAGTAAAAC
>JACQGJ010000058.1 GCA_016199605.1 Armatimonadota bacterium
CGTCATCGCCTACCTTGCCCAGCTCCTTTCTCTTCAGTGGATCCGACCGGAGAGGGGACGCTTCCGGAGAGTTCTCCTCGTCTACTCGTTGTGCCCCCTGGGATACCTGGCCCTGGGGCTTTCCAGCTTCTACCTGCCGGCTCACGCGGACGTCTGGAGGATCGTCACCTGCTTCGTATGTCATGCTTTCTTCAGTTTCTTCGTTTCCCTGGGAGACCCGCATTATGTGAGCATGGCCGTCGAGATTACCAGCCCTCACAAGCGGGGTCGTTTCTTCGGATGGAAATTCGTCCTCACCGGACTGGGTGGGTTGATAGGCGGCGCCTTGTGCTCATGGGTGCTCAGAATCCTGGAGGCCCCCGCCGACTACACCACTTGCTTTCTGCTCGCGGGGGCGCTGATCTTCCTGTCGGTTGTGTGGTTTGCGAGGTTCCGGGAGATCGGACTCCCCTCTCAGGTCGAGCAACCAGAATTCCGGGAACTCCTTGCCTCAGGAATCGATGTGATCCGGCGGAATCGCTCTTTTGCCGTGTTCCTGGTTTGGCAGGTGCTTATCATGCTCATGCAGGGAGTGTATCCGCTTCTCGCCGTCTACATTCAGGAGCGTTTGGGGTCTCCTGAGGCAATCCTGGGACAACTGACCATGTGTGTGACCGTGTCGCACCTTTCTCTGGCCCTGCTCTTTGGCTGGACCGGTGACCACTTCGGGCATCGACAATCGCTTCGACTAATCCCCCTTCTCTTTCTTGCAGGCGTTCTCCTGATGGTAAGGGCGACCAATCCCCTCTCCGCCTTTGCAGGCTTCTTCCTCTGTTCCTGTTGGCTTCCCGCAACCTCAACCTCTGCCACGAACTATGCGCTGCAGTTACTGCCTGGAACACAACCAGCAAAAGTGTGGGCGGCTTTGACGGGCGTGGGAGCGCCCTTTCGCACAATCGCATATCTCCTCGCTGGATTCGGTGCGGACCGTTGGTCGTATGACACTGTCTTCAAGTCGAGCGCAGTGTTCGGGATCGCCGCTCTGTTGGTATCGCTTTTTGTCCTGCCGAACACGGGAGGAGGCTCCGTCTATCGACGGAGGAGGCTCCGTCTATCGCCGCGGGAGGCCGCGCAAATGAAGGCATGAGGTGGTTGTCAAAAAATGCGTATTGACTTTCTCAAGAGGAAAGGGTATAAAACCTCAGAAAAACTTGCAGGGAACCACCGTACGAAACCGGAAAGGAGTGCTTACATGATAGGTCTAACTGTTAGACGACTTGCCAATGTAGCAGCGTTTGCCGCCGCGTGGATGCTGATCACCGCACCGAGGGGCGCCGCTGAAGTGGCGAAGATAACGACCGTCGTGCGCGTCGTTCAGTATTCTGCCGGAGGTGAAGGAAGATGGTTGCCTGGGAAGGTCGGGATCGATCTTGACGATGGCGATAAAGTCCGGACCGGGCAACGTTCCGCCGCGGAGGTGCGCTTCGCCGACAACAGCATCGTCCGTCTGGCCGCACTGTCGGACATGGAAGTTCGCGGAGGTAAAGAGATCACTCTCAAGAGAGGGAAACTCCTGGGTGATTTCAAGACTCCGGGAAAAGTGAAATGCGGAGCAACCGTCGCGAACGTCAAGGGAAGCCGTTTCACCATCACAGTCCTTGAGAATGGTGACCTTGAAGTAATCCTCTATGAAGGCGGCATCGTGCTCGACACGCCCCTCGGTATTCGCGAGTTGAATGTCAACCCGGGCGATAAGCCGGTTCGGGCCCTGGTCATCATGGGAATACCCCCCGGACAGACGGAACGAACCATCCGCGAGGTCCGAATTGAGGAGCCTTCAGATGATGTATTGCTCCCATCCTTTGACATGCCCCGGGAAGGCACCACCGTCTACGAGTTGCCCGGCAGCGGAGAGCATATCCTCATTCGGGATGACAACATCACAGTCAATGAGAACGCCGATGCCGTCGACGAGGAAACGGCGGATGAGGTCATCAATGGTGAGGGGGATATTCTAATCGATCCCCTGGAGCCTCCGGATCCTCCCGATGAGTTCCCGGTGGGAGAGGGTTTTGCCCTCAGTCGCTCCGGTCGAGCAATACAGGCGCTTCGCGCCATCAATCGGGTGGGTGGACCAAGCCAGGCGATAGGCGGGTTGCGAGCCCTCAGGATGAATCGCTTTGCTCGTCGTCTCGGCGCCGCGACCCCGCGGGCCAGCAACTCCGATTCTGCTTACAAGGAGGCAACGGGCGGAGGAGCGGGGGCCGCGGCACACGGGGCTTCTGCTGCGCCTGCCACGTACCGGCCAAGCTATTTCGCCCCTCGTTTTGACGGTGATGTTGCCACCTTCCTCTTTAACGGCGGCTCGATGGCGGCCGGGAGGTTCCATGGCAAAGGAATGAACGGGGGTTACTTCTGGGACGTGGCGGTCGCCCCGCTTTCCTTGTCCGGGAGTGGTTCCGACGTGGACTTGACCGATGCCTACGTGGCAGCGCGGACTCCGGATGGAGGACTCCTGACGGTGGGCCGCCAGCGCTTTCTGAAAGGTCCGGTTCAGAACACCATCTTCGGAACTCTGATCCGCCAGAATGGTCGCGACATCCAGGACGCGGTGACCTACTCCGCGCCGCTGCAAGGCACGAACCGTTCGCTCGACCTCTCGTACCTCATCGACGCCTATCCCTCCGGGCTGCCGACCATGTCGCCGGGACTTCAGTCGGGCTGGTACGGCCGCTTCGGAGTCCAGAGCAAACGGTGGGGCAACTATGGGCTGAATGCTACCAATGATGACTTTTCCCCGGACACTGGAATGACGGTTGATTTCGGTGTTCCGGTCTTTCCGAACCAGGTAGACCTGTATGGAGAGTTCGGACAAGATACCTTCAACGGCAAAATCCGGACGCTGGGGCTTTACTTTGGTGGACTCTACCAGCGATACGGGATTGACATGTTCCTGGAGAGGGCCTGGCTCGGACATCCAATCAACAGCGTGTTCGTGCCTTCGGAGACCCTGCTGCGCGTCTATCGGAAGTTTGGTCAGAGGTACACCGGCGTTTTTCTGGTGGACCGCAAGGACGGAGCCGGCAGCAACTTCGATTTCGGCATCGGACTCGTCACCAAGTTGCCTGGTTTTTAGACCAGGACTTCGGGTCAGGCAGAGCTTCTTCGTAGTTCTGGATCCCATTGTCGTGGGAAGCTATACTCGCTAAGGTTGAAAACACATCCCTCACTCTTGCCACTCTTGCCCTCTCCCCACGGAGGGAGAGGGTACGAACCCGTAAGGTTCGAGGGGTGAGGGGAAAGGCGCATTCTCAACCTTAGCGAGTATGAACAACGCGTTCATTTGCTCGCCTTGTGAGAAAGGAGAAAAGATAGTGAACAGCCTTCGGAACCTCGTCAGATTGTCGGGCGCGTCCGCGTTGTTGTCCCCAAAACGCAGTTGCCGGCTGGTATTGTTCTTGTTGCTGGGAGTCGCTCTAACCCGTGGAGGGATCACAAACTCCAGTGCAAATCCCCGCAAATCGTCGCCGAGAGCCGGTCGTAACCGGTGTGAG
>JACQGJ010000634.1 GCA_016199605.1 Armatimonadota bacterium
CAGTTGGGCGCTCCCGCAACGGCGGCGTCCCATGTGACCTTCGCTCCCCTCGCCTGGACCCACATCAATCCTGTGTTCAGGTCGGTGACTGTTCCATTTCCATTTCGCTTGTATGCGGGTTGCGATCCATGACACTGGGAGTCCTGACCATAGAAGGGCTGGCCGGAGTGAGGGCAGGTGATGGGACCGGCATTGCCATAGCACCCGGTCTGACCGGTATCCACGATGGTGTAGCTCCGGACGCCACCCGCTGCGCGAGCAGACACTGGCAGGAGATGAAGAAAGCACCAGAGAAATCCGTGAATGTATGAGTGGCGATGAACCATCTAATGCTCCTTTCTCACCGGGGGGTCAGGCGACACGTCGTCCAGCGTCACCGATTCACGGCGCGATCTCCACCGCCGCCATCGAGCATGCGGGCATCTCCAGACGATAGGCGCCGTCTCTTGCCTCAACGACGGCTTCATGAAGTCCGATCGCGTCCGGGGTCTTCAGGTTGTTCGCCGTCGGCGAGGGACCGGTCAGCATCCAGGCTTTCGCCGCTCCGGGTCGGGCGCGCCTGCCCGCAACCGTCAAGCTCACCGGAACGGTCTCGTCGAGATTCTTGTTCACGATCATCATGGTGACCGTGCCGTCCTTGCGCCTGGCGCAGTTCACTCCAAGGTCGGGAACGGCGCCGGAGTTGGCGGGACGGAACTTGCGGACGGACTCCAGCCGGTAGAAGGCTCTCCCACTCACAGGTCCGCCGCCCTCCAGTCGCCGAGCGAGGATCTCGATGGCCTTCGTGTCGGACAGCGTCTGGTAGTCGACCTCGATCTTCGTCCAGTCATGCGTGCCGCGGACGCCGGGAGACAGGGCGCAGGATTTCGTCCCCAACCACCCGCGCGCGTCGCCGACCTGATAGCAGGCGTCGCAGTTGCCGGTCAGCGCATCCGTCCTCACCCAGGCGGTCACACGGTAGCCCATCGCCGACTCGACGGGCACTTCCACCCGTGGAAAGTAGAAGTTGACGTCCTGTCCCTGGAACTCCGCGACGGCCACGTTGCCTTTGATCTTCTGCGTGACAGGCCCGGAAGGCTTCCGGTCCTCCCACGTGTAGTCCTTCGGCAGCAGGTTCTCTTCCCACAGCTTGAACTCCGTCGGCTGCCCCTTTCGCGCCGGGACCCCTGCCGCGCCGTCGAAGTCCCACTTCCCGCACTTCACGTCCGCGGCGACGAGGGTCTCGCCGAAGTGCTCGTGATAGAGCTGATAGGGGAAGTAGTTGGCCTGCCGCACCGGAATCTGCGCCTTGTTCACGTAGCCCTGGACCATCCCCCAATACTCGTTGGCGAACTGCCAGAAGTTCCCCATGAGGATGCGGTTCTTCGGCTGCATCATCACCCGCAGATGCTCGGCATTACGCAAGGCGTTGGCGAACGCCTGCCGGTAGGGCAACGGCCGCTCCTGCACGAACGCGCCGTTGTATTCAGTGATGCCGAGTTTAAGGTCCTGCCTGCCGGTCACGTCCCTGATCTGCGCCAGCAGACGGTCGTAGATGTCCTGAATCGCCGCGTCGGAGGCTGTGCAGGACTGCATCAGCAACCGTCCGGAGATCTCGTCGTTGTTGCCGTCGTATCCCGGAATGTAGGTGTGCTCGATGGCGAAGTCCATCTGCTTGCCGCAGCCCTTGAGGACCACGCGGTTCCAATCCCACAGGCCGTTCTGCAGCAGACCCCCAATCTTTACTGAGGGATCGACGGCTCGCATCGCCGTCTGATACTTGAGGTATTGTGCGGCATACTCCTCGGGTGTGATCTTGCGCGGATTCGGGTTGTCTCTGGTCTTGTGCTCGCCGTGGTAGTCTTCGTTGCCGTACTCGAACCACACGACCTTGTAGGGTTTGGGGTGGCCGTCCGCTCCCCGCACCGCGGCCCAGTCCTTCCCCCCGTTGGGATTGGCGCCGTTGTTGGGCGCGTTGAGGTACTCGACGATGTCGGCAGCATCCTTCTCATTCCCCCAATACACCGACAACGTGAGCAGAGGCGCCGCGTTCGTCGCCTCACAAAAGGTGAGGAACTCCGGGAGCCCAAACTGCATGTTCGGACGCTCCGACAGTGGTCCGACCGTCAGTTTCCAGTTGTAGCTGTGCGCGATGCACCCGCCCGGCCACCGCTGCACGGTGATTCCCGCCAGCTTCGACAGCGCGACATACTCCGCCACCGGCGCGCGCTTGTCGGGATCCCAAATCCCGGACCCGCGGTTGGAGTACTCCTCATTACCCGGGTAGTCGAGCTGGTTGTTGCCGAAGATCATCGGATTAACCGGGCCGATCACTTTGTTCGGGCGCACGGTAATGGTCGCATCACGTTGAGCCAGGACGGGGCCGATGCCAATCAGCATTGATAGCAGTATTCCGGCGTACTCATTCCTCATGATTGTCCTCCTGGTTTGCAGCAGTCAGCTTCGGCGGCTCTTGATCTCATCTCGCTGTCACCTCCCGCCGTTCCGAGGTGAAGCGTCACTGCCCCGGTGCGATCGATGGCATGAAAGGTAAAGGTAACCAACAGAACAGCCAAACATGCCGCATGGGGCAATTCCTCTGGGATTTGTGGTGACTGCAAGTCCTCAGTGAATCTCCTCGCCTTCCACCTGCGACAGGCCATGAGGTGGAAATGAGATGATGAAAGTGGTGCCTCTGCCCCATTCGGTCTCAATGTTGATAGAGCCCTCGTGTCGTCGAATGATACCGTACACAGTAGCGAGTCCCAGACCGGTGCCTTGTTCTCCCTTTGTTGTGAAGAACGGTTCCAGACAATGCTGGCGCGTTTCCTCGGTCATTCCCGTACCGGTGTCGCTTATCTCCAGAACGACACGTGTTGCGGATTGGCTGCGAGACGTTGCACCCTCACCGATCCCCGCACCAATTCCTTTCCGTGTGGTTTCTCCATCTCCACCTTCGCTGACCCGCGTGCGCAGCGTGATCGTCCCGGGGAGTGTTGCTGTTGCTTCCCCCATCTCAGATTCTGCCTTATACACAATCGAGTCTGTCGCGTTGAAGATCAAGTTCACCAGCGCCTGACGCAGCTCGGCTTCCATACCACTGATCGCGGGCACCCGTTGCAGGTCAACCAACAGGTCAATAGCAGCGCCCTTGGATCTCGCCTGGACATGCCATTTCGGTCTGGTGATAGAGACCGTCTGCTCAATCAACTGATTGAGATCGAGGGGTTGCAGCACCTCGGTGTCCTCACGCCGGCGATAGAAATCCCGCAAACGATTGACGGCCGCGGCCGCATCCTTGGCGGCAGTGTCAATCGTCTCCAGGAACGATATGGCTTGGTCCCTGTCGTCGAGAAGGTCGGGGTAAGCAAGCAGCGTCTTCGTATATCCCAGAATCGAAGTTAAGGCGTTGTTGAAGTCGTGGGCAACACCGCTGGCCATCTCTCCCAGCGCCCGAAGTCGTTCCTGCTGGATGATCTGCTGCTGTGTTCGACGCAGTTCATCGTACGCTTGCTGCAGCTCGTGGTGCAACTGAGCCTGATACCCAGCCAGGGCGACATGTTCGCCCAACCTCTTCAGGAATTCATGGTCGGCTTCTTTGAAACCGTCCACCTCACGTCTGGCAAGGCCGAGCGTACCCAACACTGAGTTGTTAGCCATCAACGGTACCATGATGGTTGAACGGATACCACAACAGGCATACTGCCGCAGAAGAGGCGCTTCCGCATTCTTCGTGTCCGTGACGTACACCGTTTCACCTTGGGTACACGGACGCAACTCGGTCTCCTCGGGAAGGAGCAATTCTTTTCCCCGGAGGTCCCACTCAGCGCCTAACTGCTGACTATTAGGCCCCACGGCGGTCACAGTCAATGTGTCCTGGTGCGCGTCGTAGGTACAGATCGTGGCTATCTCGACACTCAGGTGTTCTTCCAGTTGTCCGACCACCACACGGAAGATATCGTCAAGATCCTGCCGCTCCGCCATAGAGCGCGCGATCTGGTTCAACAGGCTTATCCGCATCAGTTGCTGCCGCAGGACCTCTTCGGCCTCTTTGCGTCGGGTAATGTCCCTCCATACCGACACGAAGTGCGTGGTCGCTCCTGATTCGTCTTTCAGCGGAGTGATGGTGTGCTCCACGTGGAATAGCTGACCACCTTTCTTCCTGTTAATCACCTCACCGCGAAACACTCCGCCAGCGTTGATCGTGTCCCACAAATTCTTGTAGAACTCCGGGGGATGCACACCTGACTTGAGCATTCTGGGGTTGTTCCCAATCGCCTCTTCCTTCGAGTAGCCAGTCTGCTGCTCAAAGGCGGGATTGACGTATTCAATGTAGCCCTCTTTCCTCGCGATGAGGACGCAGTCCGCCGTTTGCTCCACGGCGCGAGAGAGTTTGCTGATTGCCTCCCCTGTTCGTTCTCGTTCCGCGATATGACGGATCATGGGCCGGAACAGGAAGAAGTACAGCGTCGGCAGCACCAGGATCGTCACCGAGGAGGCGTCGAGAAGCATCTTCACGTGATCCGATAGGGAAGGGAAGTCAGGTAGCAGGAGCATGATGAACGCTTCTGCAATGAACACAGAACCTGCGGTGATGATCAGCAGTCGAAACGGGGTACGGTAGTCCTTCACAATTGTCTCCGGAAGAAACGGTCGGGCATTTTCTGTACAAGTATATCAAATCAGCGGCCATTGCCGACAGTTTACCTGTCTATCCTCAACGCCCCCGCACTGTCCACCATGTAGATTGCGCTGCCCGTTGGGACCCAGGCAATCCAGTTGCCTTCCGCGGTGCTTCGCACCCCGAGGTTGAAGAGGAGAACCTTCGTAGTTGCGGGCTTCAGGCCCAGGTCCGTCATGGGGATTCGCCACTCGCAGGTCCAAGTGTCCTTTTCCACGCGAGCAGCGTATCCGGTGGCCTTCTCCAGTAGTCCGACCTGCTCGGCTGAGGCGCCACCCTGTGTCGTGCTGTTGAACGTGCCGTCCGTCGTGCCCCAAAGCATGTATATCGGGGTTCGATTCTTCGGGTCGCCTCCACGGAACGAAACTTCCACGCCATCCCCTTGCCAGTTAAGCCCTGGGACGATCTTTGCATCTCTGGGAATCGCGACTCGTAGCGCGAGGTAGAGGTGATTCTCCATCCATCCGGCGCACGCCCAGGCTTTCGGCGAGGCCACCGCTTCTCCCATTGGCCCTGTTTCAAGGACGACAACTCGCTTCCTGTCATTCCGCGGCCATTCCTTGAGGTCGCCATCCACAGTCACCGGCTTGGTCAGCCTCGGCGCGTGGAAAACCGGCTTTCCGGTCGCTGCCAACTTGCCGGGCGCAATCTGCGGGAGCGGTAACGCAGTCTTCAATTCGCTGCCGCAGTTAATGAACTGGTTCCCGTCCTTGGTGGCGGACTCCCACAATATCTTCGATCCTTCATCCATGACAAATGCACATCGTTGAAAGACGTTGTCGCGATAGACATTGCGGAGGCTCCGACTGATGCGATCCGGCTGCAAGGCGAAGGCGACTGAACCCGGCTCATCAAAACCGCACACTTGATTGCCGACGAGGTCAAAGCGTCCGTTCATGACAACAGCTTTGGCGATGCCAGTTGCATACCCACGTGTGATGATGTTGTCCTTCAACACCGATGATTCGCTGCCATACGAATCGAGGACGACGGGATTGAGACACCCGGCTATGG
>JACQGJ010000636.1 GCA_016199605.1 Armatimonadota bacterium
ACTCTCGCAGGATCACACTAACGTGGAGACAACATTGCTGAAAAGACCATACAACCCGCACGGGCGGGAATCAAACCGGGAGGGTCGAGGAGCCCTCCCGGCAGACCGGACGCGTCTGTTGATAGCCCGGTCTTGCTCGGGCGATACAACCGCCTTTGATGCGCTGGTCACCGAGCATCGCGACCATCTGTTTCAGGTGATCCATCCTCACCTGCGCGATCCCGAAGACGTGGTGGACGCCCTCCAGGAAGCCTTTATCCGGGCCTACCGGGTTCTGCACAAATACAACCCCCGCGAGCCTTTCTTCCCCTGGTTGGCAGGCATCGCACTGAACTGCTGCCGAGAATGGCGGCGCAACGAACGGACCCGACCAACGTCGATCTCCTCCTTTTCACCCGAGGAAACGGAGGAGATCGAGGAATTGAGTGAGGAGAGTGAGACAATGGAGAATTCTCTCGTGGACCCTGGGCCCGGTCCTGAGGAACAATATGAGATGAAGGAAACCCACGACCTGGTTCTCGCCATGGTCTATCGGCTACCGACCCGAGACCGGCTGATCGTCACCTTGCGGTGTAACAACCGCTTGTCATGCCAGCAAGTGGGGGATGTCCTTGGGATGTCCTCCGAGCAGGTGAAAAAGCGTCTATTTGCGTGCCGTCGCTGGTTGCAGCAGCAACTTCACGGAATTCTGGAATCGAGGGTGTGGTCCGAACCATGAAATGTCAACACGCCCAGTACATGATATCCAAGTTGATCGATGGTGAGGTCTCACCTTCTTCCCGTGAGCAGTTGCGACAGCACGTTCGCGCATGCGAGGGATGCGATAAGACCTACAAGCGCCTGTTCGCGCTGGAGTCCCTACTGGACGAGAGTTTTGAACCTTTTCGCCATGTCCGCTTTCCTGGAGACTTCAACCAGAGGATTCTGGAGCGCATTGAACGGGAGGAGCGCCAGCCGGCACGCCTCCCTCGCCTCGTGGCGAGGCCCGTGTTTGCGGGATTGGCGGGCGCGGGTGCGCTGGCGGCTGTGGCCGGATTGCTGCTATGGCGGGCACAGATTTCGCCACATACACCATTCTCGGCCCCGCGCAGGATCGCAACCAATTCTCCGGTTGGCACGGCCGGGAAGCTGCCTGGCCGTGAGGTTCAGGCCCTCTCCGGGCGTCGTCTTGCCGGTGCCTTGTGGCAGGTAATCGGTTCCTCCCAGGTCGGTGGATTCCGGGAGGATTCCGTCAAAGGTCAGTCCTCGCTGGAGAGTCTCCATGAGGAAACGCGAATGGAGCCTGCGAAGAGGGGCTTGCTTCTACGACCGGGCACGGTACTGAGAACCGGAAAGACAAGTCGCGCCAAAGTCGGCTTTACCGATGGAACCGTTCTCAAGCTGAATGCGAACACAGTCTTGGCCTTTGCCCCGGACCGACTCCGATTAGTTCGAGGGGAGCTATGGGCCAAGGTCGCCAAGAGCAAGACCCCGTTCCTCATCAAAACACCCCGGGGACTGGTGAAAGTTGTCGGGACCGTATTCAACCTCAGAAGTCTCGAACGCAAGGACGTCCTCTCCGTTTTCAAGGGTCGGGTTCTCCTCCGCACTCCCCGTGTTGAAGTGCCTTGTGAGGCCGGCCAACAAGCAGTGCTGCTCTCGGGAAAGGCGCCAGAGGTATCCAGCCTCACGGACCAGAGAGAGGTTGTGGCGTGGACCGATTTCCAGGAGGCGGAACGCCTGTACGCAGCCGCGCAATTCCAGCAGGCCAAGCAGGTGTATCGGCAAGTCGTGCAGGTTCAGCCTGAGAACCTGACTGCGCAGCGCCGACTGTTCGATACCTTGGAGCGGACAGCAGAAGTGAGCATTGAGATCGTTGGGGCAGACACCGCTTCGAGTTCAGAAGTAGCGCAAGCACAGCCCTTGTATCGCTATGCTCTCCGGTCGCAGGCTCAGAAAGATCTGAAGGCTTCGCTGGCAGCAGTCAACGGCGTGGTCAGGAAGGAGCCTCAGAATGCCAAAGCCCAGGCCTTGCTCGGGTATCTCTTGCTCGCACAGAATGAGACTGATAAGGCCCTGCCCCACCTCAAAGCCGCTATTCAGATTGAGCCACATCCGGCCGAGGCGCACTTTTCGCTGGCCTATGTCGCACTGAACGAAGGGGATATGGAGACTGCCAAAGTCCAGATCGACGAAGGCTTGAAACGAGACGAGAGGTCAGCATTAGGCCACGCGCTCAGAGGCGTCACGTTGCGTCTTCAAGGTCTTGGGGACGCGTCCGCCGAGGCCTTCCAACGGGCTCTCAGGTTGGACCCCTCTGATCCTATCTATCACGTCAACGTAGCGGAGGCGTATCGTCGGTCAGGGAAGGGCCCCGAGGCAATACAGGAATACGCCGCCGCCGCCGATCTGGCGCCCGCGAGCGGATACTGCGTGCAGAAGCTGGTCGACATGTACCTGCAACTGGGGCAGGTTGACCAGGCCATCGAGCATCTGAAACATCTGAGATTGCGCGCTCCTGAAAACGACAGGATTCCCTATGGACTGGGACGCGCTTACCAGGCGCGGGGCAATGACATGATGGCAGAGCTATCGTTTCGTGAGGCGACACGACTCAACTCTCAGAATCCGGATCCATACCTTCTGCTGAGCGACGTGTACCTGAAAGGGAACGACTATGATTCCGCAGCGCAAACGGTGCTGGAGGCCCTCAGGCAGTGGCCCGGTAGTGCGGAGTTGCTTCAGCAGGCGCGGAGGGTCCTGGAGGAAGCGCCTCCCGATCTCAGCGACTCACTAAGGACCCGCCTCAATGCCGTCGCCCAACCTCTAACTCAGTACCCGGTCCTTGGCCTCTATGGGCTTCTGTCACCAAGAGCGGTCACCGTGGAAGACCGGCAACAGGTTGAGGACGGCATCGCCGCTTTCCGGGAGGGGAAGACTCAACAAGCGATGCAGACGGCCTCCCTCCTATGTCAACGGCTGAATCTGGGCTCGTGGGTATCCCTCGGATCACAACCTGAGGAGAGGGGTCTCCGGCAGATCGTGACGAGCCCTGAGGTGATGGGCGATGGGCTGACCAGGGAGGAGGAAGTGGAAGGCTATCGGTGCGTTCGCACGATGGTCGCTGAGGGCAAGTTCTACGTTTACTTCGACGTGGAGCAGTCTTCAACGAAGGCGTGGGACGAGGGCGCCTATCTGATTCTCTGCTACTTCGACTCGCCGGCAGGAGCGATGAGAGTCGAGTATGATTCGACATCGCCTCAGGGGCAATGCAAGCGCACCTCGTCCGTGCGGAAGATTGGGAGCCGAAGCTGGCGCTACCACGTGTGGTCCCTCAAAGACGCGCGGTTTGGCGGCCGCCAGAACGGGGGCGCTGACTTCCGCGTTGTGAGCACTGGAGGGCAGGACAGCTTCCTGCGGTGGGCGTGTGTCGTTCCCGCTGCCGAGCTGCAGAGATGATGAGTCTTGAGGAGACGGGATCACCTCGCAACGGGTCCGTAGAACTCGTCCAGCAACTGCACCGCGCCCAATCTGGACGAACGGTGTATCAGAATCACGGTCGCCCTCCTGCTGGACACGCGGAGTTGTCCTTGTCCGAGTTCTTTGAAATGGAGTTACCCTCGTGAGAGTTCTATGGGTTAGCCAGAAGGGGGCGCTGGGAGATCTTGCGCTTCAGTGCGCCGCGGCCTTGAGGCGAGCTGGACCCAGGGGATCACGCCAGCCCGGCGCGTCTCAGTACGGGCATGAAGCGTTGCTGTGGCAACTCGATCCCTCTGTCCGACGCGTTCACGATCCGGGCAGTGTGGGTGCAACACCCCCGACGACAGGGAGAGATCACTCGCAGCGGTCAAACCTTGTTGAGTCCAGCGGATGGACCGATCCTCGGCTGAGAGAAGCTATCAACCAGAAGCTCCCTGACATGATGGTGCTCCTCGCAGAGCCTCCGTCCCTCTGGGAGGTCGATGCCCTGATTGGGAGATTGAGCCTGCCGGGTCTGGTCTATCTGGGATCCCCGGGAGCTTTGCGGGATTCCTCGGTTTTCCGCGACCTGCACTTCGTGGAAAGTCCCGACGCTTCCGTGAGGACGGCTGTTCCCTCAGAGTTCCTCCGGCGAAGCCTCAGCGCCCTCAAGAC
>JACQGJ010000637.1 GCA_016199605.1 Armatimonadota bacterium
CCAAACTCCAAAGGGAAATGCACGTTGTCCATCTGTCCGGCGAAGATGGGACGAAGCCGGTCGTCTATCTCGGCATGACCGCAGACGATGATCTTGTTACCCGACCTGTAGATGGGCTTGAAGAAGGGAAGCCCCTGGATGTGATCCCAGTGGAGATGCGTCACCAGCAGATAGGCGCGCAAAGGTTTGTTCTCAAACTCCTGACACAGCGCCATCCCCAGGTTCCGAATGCCCGAACCCGCGTCAAGGATCAAAATGATGTCACCGATCCGCACCTCGACACAGGCCGTGTTGCCACCATAGCGCACGGTGTCCTTGCCAGGGGTGGGTATGGACCCCCTGGTACCCCAGAATCTTACACGCATTGTAGTCACCCTCGTTGCACGGATAGGAGGATTCATGGTCCCGAGAAGGACTGCCGTGTCTCTCCTGTTACTCAGAGCCGCAACCGGGACCGAGCCATGGTCGTTCCTCTACCCCAAATCCACAAAATAGGTGGATACCGATGTGTCGAGCAGATCTTTCGTCAGATTCTTGTCTTCCCCTCGATAGCTCGCGATGGAGGTGAGCTGGGACAACAGATCCCTCGGATGCACCGAACGAAAGCCCCGATTCGCTCCTCGATAGTGCTTCTCAATCAGGTACTCGAGCATGTCAGCCTGATAGGGAACTCCCAGGGAAGAGCAACAGCGCCGAAAGATCTCTCGAAACTCTTCTTCCGAAGGATTGCCAATCTCGATCTTGTACCGAATGCGACGAAGAAACGCCTCCTCGACGAGATCCTTCGGAGCCAGGTTGGTGGAGAAGATGATGAACACCTGAAAGGGAACTCGGATTTGTTCCCCCGTCACCAGACTGTGGAAGTCGTAACGCTTCTCCAAGGGGACGATCCAACGGTTTAGCAGATCGCGCGGTGACATCTGCTGCCTCCCGAAGTCGTCGATCATCAGAATGCCGCCGTTCGCTTTCATCTGGAGAGGGGCATTGTAGAACCGCAGCTTGGGATCAAAGGTCATCTCCAGATGCTGGAGCTTCAGCTCCCCGCCCGTGATGAGGAACGGACGGGAACAGACTACCCATCTCTCATCAAATCGGTCGCTGCGAATTGCTCCATTCTTCTCGGTCAGCTCAATCCTTTGGGTCTGGGAGTCGGCGAGAACTTCGTGGTACACAGCGTCGAAAACCCGGATCACCTGCCCTCCGGCCTCCACTGCGTAGGGGAGCAAGAGTCCGCCCCGGAGAGAGCGGCTAAGCCTTTCCGACAACAGCGTCTTGCCGTTGCCCGCGTTGCCGTAGAGAAACATGGAATGACCGGAGTTGAACGCAGGCCCCAGGCGGGCCAGTGTGTCCGAGTTGACTACCAGATCCTCGACACTGCGCCTCAAGGTCGCTTCATTCACGTTCTCCCATCGAACCGGTTGATTCTCAATCCTCTCGTTGTAATCGCTGAGAGGGACCGGCGCTGGCCCGATATAACCTTCACGCTGCATCACCTGGTTGGCGGATACCATCCCCTTCTGGGTCAACGCCAACTCCCAGCTTGTCTCCTGGTAATCAACCCCCCTCTTGATCTCCACCTGGCCGTCATCGCGAAGAAACCGCAAGACGTCCTCCATCACCTTTGAATAGGGTAAGCGAAGGAAGTCTGCAAGGTCGCCCCCCGTGATCTGACCTCGAACCATCAGAGTCTTCATGGTCAGGTCGCAAAGGAAGCTAAAGCTAAGTCCCGTTTCCTCAACCGAGTTTGGAACTGCCGGAAAAGCCGGAAGAGTTGGTGAAGCAACCTGCTGCTGTTTGACCTCCTCCGCAGCTTGCCGCTTTTGCAGCAGGTCGCGGGCTTGTTCAAAGGCATGGGAGGTGTTCATGCAAGGACTCTCCGGATCAGGCGATAGGCTTCAACTCGTGCGCAATGGGAACCAGCTTGGGATCAAACTGCTTCCCGGCTTCTCGATCGATCTCTCGAAGCGCCTCCTCAACGGAATAGGCGGGTCGGTGAGGACGGTCCGAGATCATGGCTTGATAGGCATCGGCAATGGCGATGATCCGCGCGCCCAGAGGCAAGGAGTCTCCCTTCAAACCTCCGGGGAAACCTCCGCCGTCGTAGCGAGTGTGGTGGTATCGAACCATGGGTACGATGTTGCCCAGGAACTCGATGGGTCGCAGGACCTCGGCCCCGACCACACAATGGTTCCGCGCCGCTGACAATTCCTGATCGGTCAGCTTACGCGGAGAAGAAACGACACGCTGGCTCGTGTTGATGAGACCGATGTTGTGGATCAGTGCGGCATATTCGATGTCGGCGATCTCCTCGTCTGTCATCCCCATCCGGCCGGCGATCAAGCCACAATGCCTCGAGACTCTTTCGGAGTGTCGCGTCGTATAGGGATTCTGCGCGTCAATCGCGTCCACTACAAGATGACACGCCTCCAGAAAGAGGCTCTTGAAATCCGAACGCGCGTTCACCGAGGGGATTCCGGCGGCGGCGCGAACGAAGTCGAGCACCTTCAAGACAAACATATAAAGGCAAACGCGAAGCTCTTCTTCGGGGACGTTCTTGATCTGAGGACTCGCGGTCTCGCGGATTTCTGCGAGCGTTTCCTCCATTATGCGGACAGACTGATCCTCCAACCTGGCCAATACCTTTTCTGCGGACAATTCGCACTCTCCCCGCCCGGTATCACCGGGTCTGTTTGCATAACCCCCAACTAAGAACTCGCCCAAGAACAACTCCGCGGTGCTCTCGTCCGCTTGCCAGTAATCCTGCTGGGCCGCGATTGGGAAAAACGCGGTTTTATTGTTGGACGAGTTCTAAGACACCCGACCGTGATTCCGTTCAGTCCCCGAAGAAAATCCCCCAGGAATCATGGCGGAATTATATCAAAGCGCACTTCAGCACGTCAAATCTACCTGGCAACTCACGGAGACCACCAGGGCCGCCCGCCATCGTTTGACACCCGTTTGTGGCGGGTGATATACTCAACCCGGTTTCGATCCGGTCCACATTCCTCTTCTCTAATCTCGGATTTCCACTGCACGCAGTGAGTGCCCCGATTGGGACGACCAACGATGAACAACTGCTTCCCATTGTTTCACGGTTTGGACGCTTGTCGAGAGCGACTCCGCCAAATCGCGGCAGGCAAGGAGTTCTCCGCTCTTGCCGATCAGGAAGAAACCGTCCGCTCGATCATCACGGCAGTCCGAGAGGAAGGCGACGCTGCCCTCCTTCGCTTCACACGCCAATTCGACGGTGTGGAAATTCCCGTCGGTCGTCTCCGAGTCCCTCGCGCCGACCTGACCCAGGCCTGCAAGACTGTGGGCGAGGGATTCCTCGCTGCCATCGGCACAGCCAAAGAGAGAATCGAAGCTTTCCACCGGAAACAACTGCGTTCGTCCTGGATCGACTGCTCGGAAGACGGCACGATCCTGGGACAGAAAGTCACCCCTCTGCAGCGGGTGGGGGTTTACGTGCCAGGCGGCAAGGCTAACTACCCTTCGACCGTCCTGATGACTGCCACCGTGGCCCGAGTCGCCGGTGTGAAGGAGATCGCTCTCGCCTGCCCTCCTGGAAAGGACGGAGGGATCAGCCCTCATGTGCTTGCTGCCGCTGAAGTCGCCGGAGTGGACGAAGTCTACCAGGTCGGTGGCGCGCAGGCGATAGCGGCCTTCGCCTGGGGCACGCAGACCATCGGGCGAGTGGATAAGATCGTGGGGCCCGGCAACGTATACGTGGTCCTTGCCAAGAAGCTTCTTTTCGGAGTGGTGGGCATCGATTCCCTTCCTGGCCCATCGGAAGTTGTGGTAGTCGCCGACGAGACAGCGAATCCTGCTCATGTCGCCGCTGACCTGATTGCCCAATCCGAGCATGGTCCCGACTCATGCTCTCTTCTGATCACGACATCGGAAGCCTTGGCCCTCGAGATACTCGGCGACCTCGAAACAGCACTGCAATCCGCCGACCGATCCGACCTGATCCGCCAATCGTTCCAGGAATTCGGCGGAGCTCTGGTGATCGACACAATACAGGAAGCGTTTCAGTTGCTGAACGAGGCGGCTCCCGAGCATGCTCACTTAGCCCTAAAAAATCCGTGGGACCATTTGTCCCAGGTTCAGAATGCCGGGGCCATTTTCCTCGGAGCCAGTTCCACCGTTCCACTCGGTGATTACCTTGCCGGACCGAGTCATGTCCTGCCGACGGCGACCACGGCTCGGTTCTCATCGGGTTTGCGCGTCGATGACTTCGCCAAGACATCGAGTCTCGTATCTTTTTCGGCCGAGGGTGCTCGAAACTATGCTCCGGACCTCCAGGTCCTTGCTCAGGCCGAGAACCTTCCCGCCCACTATCGCGCCCTCGAAGTGCGATTGGAGGGGGAATGATCGGGTGACAGTGAACCCTCCCGACCTTAAGGGCGATGAAATTCTGGTTCGCCATGAGGTGATGAAGCAACTGCCGCAGGTTGATGCCCTGATCCTCGACATCGACGGCGTGCTCCTTGATGTCTCTCGCTCGTTTCCCGTCGTAGTCAGCGAAACGACGCAATACTACTTCGAGCGAATTCTTCAATGGACACCGCGGCAGGAGTTCATCCTTCCCTTAGAGACCACCTTGTTCAAACAAGCGGGAGGGTACAATAGCGACGAGGAAATGACCTTTGCGGCGGTACTCCTCTACCTCACCAAATCGGTGAGACAAGACACCCGAGAGGTGGACCTTCTTCGGGAAGCCTCGCCGACGATCGAGGAGTTCACCGGCGAGATGGCTCGCCGGGGCGGCGGTCTGAATGCAGCCGAAGCGATCCTGTTCGACAATCTCTCACCGAGACAACGTCGGGAGGTCTCCGATATGTGGAATCGGCGATTGATCCTCCAGTTGTTCCAGGAGATCTACGGCGGAGCTGACTACTGTGAAAGGCTTTACGGCTTCGCCCCGGAATACGTTCAGGACCGTGGATACGTGGACCAGGAAGTGAGGATTCTGGACCTTGCCCGGCTGCCCAAGGGAGCCATCAAGATGGCGATCCTGTCCGGTAGATCCTCCGAGGAAACGCAACTCGCCCTGGAAAGGATCGGACTTGAGAGTTTGATCCCGCTGGAACACCGAATGACTGCGGACGCCCTGTTCCGCAAACCCGATCCGCGAACTATCGAAGAATTGAGGGAGGGCCTTCAATTCCGCCGGGCTATCTATGTCGGTGACACGGTTGACGACTTGGGGACCGTCCATGCCTACCGCGAGCTTGCCGTGTCTGCCACGGCGCCGGTACATTCCTGTCAGGTTCTGTCCGGCTCCGACCAAGCTGGGAGACAGCAATACTTTCTGGAAAAGGAAGCTGAGATCATCGCGCCAAACGTGAACGCGTTTCTTACCTGGTTCAACAAGGCGAGGAATGACCATGGATCAGAAAGGAGCCTATCGCATGACCGACCGAAAAGGCACAATTCAACGGAAAACCAATGAGACCGACATCCATCTGGAGATCAACCTGGACGGCAACGGGAAATACGACGTAAACCTCCCCGTGCCTTTTCTGAAGCACATGCTCGAGTTATTCAGCAAGCATTCGCTGATAGACCTGTCCCTGACGGGCACCGGGGACGTGGACGTGGACACCCATCATCTCGTTGAAGATATCGGCATCTGCCTGGGATTGGCCCTCGAGGAAGCCGTGGGGAACAAGAAGGGACTCCTGCGCTATGGACACGCGTTTGTCCCAATGGATGAAACCCTTGTGCTGTGCGCAGTGGACCTCAGCGGCCGCGCGTATCTGCAGTTGAGCCTTGAGTGCGAGCCCGGAAAAATCGGGGACTTCGACGTCGAGCTTGCCCACGATTTCTTCTACGCGGTGGCAGCGAACGCTCGGATGAACCTGCACCTGCGCCAATTCTCAGGAGGGAATCGACACCACATTCTCGAAGCCGCTTTCAAGTCGTTCGGACGCGCGCTGCGCCAGGCCGTCTCCCACGACGACAGGCAAGCGGACGTTCCTTCAACCAAGGGAGTTTTGTGACAGGGAAGGCCGGCACGCCGGGCCTCCGTGGAGCAGCGCAATGATAACGATCATCGACTATGGAATGGGAAACCTGCGGAGCGTCGAGAAGGCTTTTGACAAGCTCGGAGCAGAGGCGCGGGTGTCCAGTGACCCAGCGGATATCGACCAGACTGAAAAAGTGGTTCTTCCCGGCGTCGGGGCCTTTGGGGCGGCGATGCAGAATCTAACGGACGCGGGGCTGACGGGCCCGATTCTCAATGCAATCGAGTCCGGCAAGCCATTCCTCGGCATTTGCTTGGGGCTGCAGCTTCTCTTTGAGGAGAGCCTTGAGATGGGCAAGCACAAGGGGCTTGGAGTCCTCGGCGGCAAAGTCGTTCGATTCGAGGATAAGGAAGACTTGCGGATACCACACATCGGATGGAATCGCCTCGAGGTCCGACGACAGCCCCCCCACTTGAGGGGAGTGGACGGACAGGCGATGGTGTACTTTGTTCACTCCTACTACGTGGTTCCCGAAGACGATTCCATCGTTGCGACCTTCACCGACCACGGTGTCGATTTTGCTTCTGCTGTGTGGAAGGACAACGTGTTCGCCACTCAATTTCACCCGGAGAAAAGCAGCATCGTTGGACTGAGAATTCTGAAGAACTTTGTGAGTCTATGAGAACTACATTGCCGCAGAACACACGGTGATCTGCTTTGGTGTCCCGTAAACTCTTTGGTTAGGAAGGAGGCGTGCCTTGACCATTCTCCCGGCAATCGATCTTCTGGGCGGCAAATGCGTCCGCCTGATCCAGGGCTCCTTCGACAAGGAGATTGTCTACGATGACGATCCGGTGGCCGTGGCCAAGCGGTGGGAGTCGATGGGCGCCACCCACTTGCACGTGGTCGACCTCGACGGAGCGAGAGAAGGACGACCCATCAACGACTCCCTGGTGCAGAAAATCGCCAGCTCCGTCAGCATGGTTGTGGAGATCGGAGGCGGCATCCGCACCGAGGACGATGTTAGGCGGTACTTGGAGGTCGGTGTGCATCGAGTCATCCTTGGCACCGCCGCCGTCATGAACCGAATCCTCTTGCGGCTGTTACTGGAGGAACATCGAGAACACCTCGTGATTGGGATCGATGCCAGAGAGGGTAAGGTCTCAATCTCGGCATGGCAAAAGGACACAACAATCCTTGCCACCGATCTGGCAACCCAGCTTGTCTCACTGGGCTGCAGCCGGTTCATCTTCACTGACATCTCCCGCGACGGGATGTTGACCGGTCCGAATCTCGAATCTCTGACGGATTTTGCTCAGGCTACCAACGTCCCAGTGATTGCGTCCGGTGGCGTTTCCTCACTGCAAGACCTCCAAGCCCTGAAGCAACTGGAGTCGGTTGGCGTCGAGGGAGTTATCATCGGCAAGGCGCTGTATGACGGACGGTTGGACTTACGGGAAGCAGTAGCCTTGTGTCAGTGACAGTTCTTGCCTCCTTGACTCACAGGCGTAAAGTTCCTCGATCACTTTTCCACTTTTGTCCACCACCGTGACGGGGCGATCGATGGTCTGAGAGTCGATCGGGGTTCGTCCAAACTCTCCCATCCAAATCACGGGAGTCGAGTCCAGTAACCAGCGCGAGGACTGTCACAGCGCTCTGCAGGGCGCTGTCCCTATTGGTCCAAATCCGCCACATCAAGTCTGCCCTCTTTCCCGAGCCTCTGGAATGTTTCGATGGTTCGTTGGGCACCCTCCTCCAATGGAGTCACCGGGAGGTCTCCCAGGTCTTTCCGCAACACTGCATCGTCCAGGTTGGGGGTGATGGGAATCTGGTTCTCACTGTGCGTAACCAGACCTCGCGCCTCCGGCAAGACGGCTTCAAGGGCGGAAACGATCGCGTCGACGGAGACCACCTGACCGCGCACGTTATAGGACTTCGCACCGTGGAACTCAGCTTCAGCACATCGGATAAAGGTTTTTGCCACGTCGTCAACGTATTGCATATCAACCTGGCCGCCGAATCGAATCCGGAAAGGCCTTCCAAGAGCGACGGCCTTCATTGCCTTGGTGGGATCTGATGTTAGGCCAAAGTCTCGTCCGGGTCCGTAAACACTCCACGGCCGGAGACCGATGCTGTCAATCCCGTCGTCGAGATGATAGATGATTGCACTCCCCTCGTTGCAGCGCTTGTAGACCCCATAGTGCGTTCGGGGGCGTTGTGGCGCATCGTTGGGGACAGGGACGTCACCGTAGGCAACGAAATCTTCGGAAGGGCCGTAAACGGCTACCGAACTCGCGAAGACGACTCTCTGCACCTGCCCCTTGGCGGCCTTCGCAGCTTCGAAGACATTGAGCGTGCCGATGACGTTTACCATCGCGCCCTTCACCGGATCGGCTTTACAGCTCGGCACTTGCAGCCCGGCCAGGTGGAGAATGTGGGTTATATCGTTGTCGAGCACGACTTGCTTCACTGTTGGTCCGTCGCAGACATCCCCTTCTACAAATGACGCGGCTGCAATCGCTTCAGCTTCCATGATCATCCGCATCCGGGAGGGGTCTTCCCGCAGGTCGAAGATGACAACCTGTTCTCCTCGCTCTATGAGGCTCTTCACAATCCACGATCCGATGCAACCGTAGGCGCCGGTGACGAGGAACTTCATGTCGCACTCCTTTCTGTCGGGCGATGTTCGCCATAGACTTCGTCGGGCGATGTTCGCCGTCGACAGGTTTCGCTCACCTGCGCCGAAATCCTCCCGAAACCTCAACTTCACTAACAATTAACTTCGAATTGCTCGTCTCGAAACGTCGCCGAAACACGTGTCCGTTAAAATCTGGGGTGTTGCACACAACTCTCTCGAGGAGGAAGCTCAATGAACGACAATCCCAAGAGACTACACAAATTCAAGATCGACGCGTCACCCCTGTTGTTGGCGTTGACCGTACTAATGGTATGCGGAGTCGCTGCCGGAACGGCGGTTTGGGCCGGAGATCCAAGCGGCAGCAAGACAGGCGTGGCCACAGACATTGTCGGAGCAACCTCCAACTCTCCGGGCACCGAGGACTTCAAGACCTCTGCAAAAGACGAGCCTTTCGCGAACAAGGTTAGCGATGCCGTCGGGCAGAATCGAGTGGCGATTAACATGGTGTGGGTGTTGATGGCCGGGTTTTTCGTCATGTTCATGCAGGCCGGTTTCGCCCTGGTCGAGACGGGCTTCTGCCGGGCAAAGAACGCCGCTCACACGATGATGATGAACTTTGCAGTCTACCCTCTCGGTATGTTTGGCTTCTGGGTTGCTGGATTCGCCTTGATGATGGGAGGCGTCGGTGTTGTCGCGAACCTCGGAGGCACCGCGCCGCTGAACACCGGAGCGGAGTTCAGCCTCAACCTGTTCGGCAAGGAGCATGGGTTGTTCGCCCACAATGGCTTCTTCCTGTCGGGTGATTCATACGACGTTGGTGTAATGGGGCTCTTCTTATTCCAAATGGTATTCATGGACACCGCCGTGACGATCCCCACCGGGGCAATGGCGGAACGTTGGAAATGGGGAGCTTTTGTTGTCTACTCCTTCTTCATGTCGGTGATTCTCTATCCTCTGTTCGGCAACTGGGCCTGGGGCGGCGGCTGGCTGGCTACACTCGGGAAGAACTTTGGCCTCGGCCACGGCTACGTTGATTTCGCCGGTTCAGGCGTCGTTCATGCGGTTGGTGGCCTGTGCGGCCTTGCCGGGGCGATGGTGCTCGAACCACGTATCGGCAAGTACAACAAAGACGGGAGCGCCAATGCGATTCCCGGTCATCATATCCCGATGGCAATCCTGGGTTGCTTGATCCTTGCTTTTGGCTGGTTTGGTTTCAATCCTGGAAGCACTCTGGGAGCCTCGGGGGCCGGGAACCTGCGCATTGCGATCATCGCCACAGTGACAATGCTCGCCGGCACGGGTGGGGCGATTGGTGCGATGCTGTACCTCACGCTTCGCGGGGGGCGGCCAGACCCAACAATGGTAGTCAACGGCCTGCTCGCCGGGCTTGTGGCCATCACCGCCCCAAGCGGTTTTGTCGGCGCTCCGGCTGCCATGGTCATCGGGTTCATCGCCGGAATCCTCGTTTGCGCGGCAGTGCCGTTTTTTGATAAAGTGCATGTGGACGATCCGGTTGGCGCAATCTCAGTTCACGGCGTGTGTGGTCTGTGGGGAGTGCTGGCCGTTGGTATCTTTGCTGATGGCACCTTTGGTGGAGGCTGGAATGGAGTCGACGGAACTGTCAAAGGACTGCTCTATGGAGACCCCCGTCAATTTGTGGCCCAGTTGATCGGGTGCGCGACCCTCGCGGTGTGGGCCTTCGGGTTTTCCTGGGTTTTCTTCACTGTTCAAAAGAAGGTCATGGGAATCCGTGTGTCCGAAGAAGTCGAGTTGGGGGGACTGGACCTGCCCGAAGTCGGCGTGTTGGCTTACCCCGATTTTGAGGTGCATGGCGTAGACATTTTGCCCAGCCACTTCGGACCCGCCCGGCTTAGGGAATCTCGTGCGGTTCCAACCGGAGCGCCGATTCGCTCGACTGCTGCGGCAAACTCATAACTGAAGGAGGAAATGATGAAACTCTTGCGGGCAATCATCCGCCCACACAAACTGCAAGATGTGAAGACGGCCCTCGCAGACGTAGGCATTGAGGGGATGACCGTCTCCGAAGTGCGCGGCCATGGCCGGCAGCGAGGGCACGTGGAGCGATATCGCGGATCGGAATACACGATCGATCTGCTCGCGAAAATCGAGATCGAGGTGGTCGTGATCAATGACCAGGTGGACCGCGCCGTGGAGACGATCCTATCGTCCGCGAAAACCGGCGAGATCGGCGACGGCAAGATTTTCGTTTTTCCGGTGGAACAAGCCGTTCGCATCCGCACCGGAGAACGAGATCAAGAGGCTCTGTGACGTCTAACTGGGCTGACGACGGCGTCTGACAGACAAGTTCATTCGGCTTATTCAAGGGAATCGAAGGAGGAACAATGCGCAACACAGTTATGGCAGTGGTTTCGGTCAGTATCTTGGTCCTGGGGCTGGCGGCCCGTGAAGGCTGGAGCACACCCAATACGTTGGTGGCCTTCCCCGGCGCCGACATCTACGGTACCGGCAAGGTCCACCTCGACGTGGACACCTACTCGACCCGAGGGGTCACGATGGATTTCCCCACTTACTTCGGGTTGGAGTTTGGTCTCGGCAAGGCTGAAGTTGGCTTTGACGTCCTGGGGGGACAAAACGCGGGAGACAAACCAGTGCTGCTGAATGGGAAAGTGCTGCTCACCGAAGATCAGAAGCAGGGCTTCCGAGTTGTCGCCGGCGCGTTCAATGTGGGCCAGTCATCCCAGCCGTTGGCCTTCAACGTAGTCTACGTTACGGCAGCAAAATCGACTCCCGTAGGTCGCTTTCATCTGGGGGTAATGCATGGCAGCAAAACCAAGTTGGTTAAGGATGAAACGGCCCTCCACGCTGCGTTCGATCGCCCCCTCACCAAGAAGTGGAGCTTTGCCGTAGACGCATGCACAGGCAAGAGCGCCATCGGGAGCGTGAATCCAGGGGTTTACTACTACCTTACGCCGAACTCCGATATCCTTGTCGGGTGGAATCGATACAACGACCGCACGCTGAGCGACACCCTTTATGCGGCCTATGACCTGACTTGGTGAGAATTAATTCCGCTTTAGCTTGAGCGCTTCTCTCAGAGCGGGCCCTGCAAGGTGAGGGCGAGGCTCCCGCCGAGCCGCTGGACCCCGGGTATTCGGCTCAGCAGGAGCTTCGCCCTCCCCATTAGGCGTCACGAAAAAGGGCTTTTGGGACACACTCTCCGCCGAACGCCCGGGTTGGCTTTGCGCCGATCCGGGCGTGTCTGTCCGTGTGAAGAACGAACGGGAGAACTCCTGGGTTCCAGTTGTTTCTCACTCGGTCCTCGTTGCACCGACCGTTTGGGGTTGTTAGAATGGGATGGGCCAGGAGAGGTCACAGCCTGCGAGCCCGCTCAGGAACCCATGACTCAGATCTACAGCGAAGAAGGAATCATCCAACGGCCAACGGTCGTTGATATCGACGTCGCGGCCCTGCGGCACAACGTCCAGTGTGCTCGATCTCTTGTCGGCGACAGGCCCCTCATGGGCATCGTTAAGGCAAACGCTTACGGACACGGCCTTGTGCGCACGTCTCAGGAGTTCTTGCGCTGCGGCGTGGACCAGCTCGGAGTCGCCTTTCTCGAGGAGGGCATCGTCCTACGCAAAGCCGGTCTCCGAGCGCCTATCCTGGTCCTCGGGGGAATTCTCAGTGAACAGATCGCGCACTACCTCGAATACGATCTGATGATCACGGCGCCCTCGGTCTTCAAGCTGGAACAGATAGAGGAGACAGCCGCCGGCAATGGGGAACGAGCCAAGGTCCACCTGAAAATAGACACTGGACTGGAGCGGATCGGCGTCCACCATGACCATGCCCACGAGCTTTTCGAAGCTGCCGTAGCCGCCAGGCATTGTGATCTCTGCGGTGTGTTCTCGCACTTTGCCGACGCCCACGCGGCGGATGGGACCTACACCGCGCTCCAGCTTGAGCGGTTCCTCGAAGCGCTGGAGTTCTTCCCACGGCATTCGCTGCCCACTCCTCCACGTCACATCGCCAACTCGGGCGCCATCCTCCAGCACCCCGAAACGTTTCTCGACATGGTTCGGCCAGGGATTATGCTGTATGGGGTCTATCCTTCAGAAGAAACCCGGAGATCGGCTGAACTTAGGCCCTCACTGTCCCTCAGAACAAGAGTCGTATACTTCAAGGTTGTCCGTCAAGGCTCGCGGGTTGGGTATGATGGAACGTGGACTGCCCCCGAGGATACTCGCGTAGTCACCTTGCCGGTCGGCTATGGTGACGGGTACCGGCGTGCGCTCTCAAACAAAGGCTCCGTTTTGATCAACGGGAGAAAGTATCCCATCGTGGGGAACATCTCCATGGATCAACTGATGGTCAGCATCGGGCAAGACTCGGCCCACAACAACGAAGAGGCAGTGTTGATCGGGACCCAGGGGAAGGAGTGCATTACCTGCGAGCAGGTTGCCTATCTCGCAGGCACGAGTCCCTACGAGGTCCTCGTTGGGATCAACACTCGAGTACCTCGGAGATACATCGACTGAAGACGCATCAGGCGGGGAGAACCTTGGGCAGGACTTCCTTCTCCAGGTACTTCACGACACGCTCCGCCTCCCGTCGGCAGGCCCCCGATTCGAGGGAATGGTACGGTTCATCACGGAGTCGCTTCAGTCCCTCAAACTCAGGACATGAGGACTTGAGGTCGAGGCGATCCACCACGGCAAGAAACTCCCCCGGCAACTCATCGCTGACTTCAGCGCCAGCCATCAAGGCCCATGCAAGGGTCCAGGCGCGAGGCACATTCCCCACTCGATACCCTCCTCCGCCAAGAGCAATCCAACGTCCTCCTGCCAGTTCCTTGATACGTTGAACCATCCTGCAGAACCCATTCGTGGTGAGGTCGAGATGGGTGAGAGGGTCCGTGTGAAACGTATCGCAACCAAGTTGGCTGACGATGAAGTCCGGCTTGAAGGCTTGCACGAAAGTCGGCACGATCTTCTCAAAAGCCCAGCAAAACACCTCATCGTCGGTGCAGGGCAACAGAGGGACATTTACGGAATACCCCTCCCCTACCCCTCTGCCCGTTTCGGTCTCGAATCCGGTGCCGGGGAACAAGTATCTCCCGCTTTCGTGCAGGGAAATGGTCAGCACACGATCCGTCTCGTAGAAGAGCCACTGAACGCCATCTCCGTGGTGGGCATCGATGTCGACGTAGGCGACCCGGTGCCCTTGATCCACGAGCCACTGTATGGCCGCTGCCGGATCGTTGAGGTAGCAGAAACCAGAAGCTTTGTGTTCCTGAGCGTGATGCAGACCTCCGGCGATGTTGAACCCCACCTCGACGGCGCCTTGATGGACCGCTTCCGCGCACTGTATCGACGCGCCTGCGGACAGCAGCGACAATTGCCAGACGCCTGGGATGATCGGGCAATCCTGCGAGCCCAGCCCATACCGGTAGGCTCCCGGTGAGTGCATACCGCCGTTGAGGGTTTGAAGAGCCTCGAGGTAATCCTCGTCGTGAATCCTTCGAAGAGCGGTCTCCTTCGCGGGAAGGGCTTCAGCCTGCAAAACTCCCGGTCGGTCGAGCAGTCCATAGGCGTCTATGAGGTCACGTGTCAGTGCGAGGCGAATCAGCTTCATCGGGTGGGACTCGCCCATACTGTACTGGGGAAAACGATCGGAGTAAACAAACAGCGCCGACATTAAGCCTTCCTCATCCTTTCCGTGTGTTCACCAGCAAGTGGCTGCGCGCGGTGAAAGTGCGACCACCTGCTTTTACGTAATCCACGTAGGTTTTCCATCGTCCATCCTTGTGCCACCGTCCCTTCAGAGAACCATCGTCGAAGAAATCGTCGATCATCTGGTCTGCCGTTTCGAATTCAAGAGTCTCACGCTCCAACCAGAGATCGAGAACCTCAAAACCACTGGTCTCAAGCCGGTGCTGCAAGACCTCGGCTTCGTATGCAAACCGGGGACTGCGACCCGACTCTTGCCACTGCTGGGACTCGATGCAGGAGAAAACAAAAGGGAAGCCCTGCTCCAACGCCTTAGACGACCTGAGGATTATGGCATCGGACATACACAGTGTCGCTACGATCATGCGGATGGGCTCCCCGGTGATCGTCCGGTAGTCGGTACGTTCCGCGTCAGCAACCAGGAACTCAACGTTCTCAATCCCAAGGTCCCGGGCTTTGTCCGCTGTTTCGCGAATAAGCGATTCCGACAGGTCGATGCCCACAACGCGGGGGACGATCTTCGCGAGATGAAAGGTCAACCCTCCCGATCCGCACCCCACGTCAAGAACAACCCGCGGAGTGAAAGACGACACGGGAACTGAGTCTTCCACCCATGCGAGAAGCCGTGGACTCACGGTACAGTGCAGGGCCGCTGTATCGCTGGTAACCCACGGTCGGTTGACGCTGTCAATCTTCACTTCCGTCATACGGAGCGCAGTGTAACAACCGGCTTTGACGATGTCAACAGGGCGCGCGCCCTCGCCAGGGCCGGTGGCTCCTGTTGGCCGGCTCACACATTGAAGGACAAATCACGTGGAAGAGTTGTCGGTGAACGTGGCGGCAATGTAGAATAGGCGCAGGAATCCAGATACCTCGGAGGAAACTCGTGATCTCGATCCTCCTTCACGAGCATAATGCAGTTCCACCTCTGTTGAGCCTCGCTGCTTTGAATTTGCAGACATAGAGACGTTGGGAGAGCAACATCATGAGAAAAGCCGTTATTTCGGGAGAACGAAAGGCCGGTCTTGTTGACGTCCCCGATCCGCAACCCGTCCAGAACTGGGTGGTGGTGAAGGTACATGCGGCGCCCGTATGTACGGAATACAAAGCGTTCCTCGAAGGGCAAAAGTCGGATTTCCTTGGACATGAGGCCGCCGGGGAGGTGGTGGCGGTGGCCCAGCCGAGTCGAGTGAAGATGGGTGACCGAGTCGTCGTCCAGCCGCTGTATCCCTGCGGCAAGTGCGAGTTGTGCGTGGCCGGTGAGTATATTCACTGTGAGAACGGTTACGACTTCGACCGGTTCACCGGCTCGCCTGAGGGCAAAGCCACGATGGCGCAGTATTTGCTGAAGCCGGATTGGATGCTTTCCCCCATTCCCGAAGCAGTTTCCTACGAACGCGCCTCGCTGGCCTGCTGCGCGTTGGGTCCTTCCTTTGGGGCGTTCAACACGATGGGAGTCAGCGCTTTCGACACCGTTCTCATAGCGGGCGCCGGGCCGGTCGGCTTGGGTGCAGTGATCAACGCGCGCTTCCGCGGAGCAAGAGTGATCGTCGCTGAGTCCGTTCCTTACCGAGTCGAGAAAGCAAAGGAACTGGACGCCGAAGCAGTCATCGATCCCAACGATTCGGGAGCTGTCGAAAAGATCAGGGAGTTAACCAAGGGTAAAGGGGTGGACTGCGCTCTCGACTGTGCCGGGAATGTTCCGGCTGAGCGCCTCTGTATCGACGCTGCCTGCCGTAAAGGCAAGGTCGCTTTCGTCGGAGAATGCCACGCCGAATTGCCAATCCGGGTCGGTCCGGACCTGCTCCGCAAAGGACTGACTGTCCTCGGCAATTGGCACTACAACCTCGCCGATTTCCCGCTCATCATGCAGGTAATTCAGCGGTTGCCTCTCGTTGGAAAGCTCATCAGCCACATCATGCCCCTGGGGCGCATTCAGGAGGCGTTGGAGTTGTCCGCGTCGCACCAGACCGCGAAAGTGATTCTCAAACCATGGGAAGACGAGTAAGAGGTAGACCGCTCCTCGCTGCTCCCGCGGCAGTCTTATCTGCCGCCAAAGGCCAGGATCTTGTAGTAGATTTCCATCATCAGGTTCTTCGCCGGGGGAACGTACATAAAGAGAAGCAGGTAGAGCACGCACCCGATGAAGGCCCAGGCTGCAGCCACCTTCGCCTTCCCCTTCATAAACTTGTCTTTGGACATCCCCAGGAAGAGACTCGCGAACAGTCCCGCCGGACCAAGGACAATCCCCCCGAGGACCAGCACAATATCAGGAATGTCGAAAGCCGGCGGCTTGATTTCGGCCTCCTGGGAAGGTGTGAGCAGCCACCCGCATTGGACGCATTTGGGTTTGTCAGTCAGCCAATCCGTCTTGATTGCGACGTTGTTGTACTTTCCGCATCGTTTGCACTTGGCTGTGAATTCCACGGCTTTTCCTCCCCACAGATCGGAATGAATGGAGCGGGCGAATCCCCCTCACCCCGAGCCTCTCCCCCGAGGGGGAGAGGGCGGGGTGAGGGGGTGTTTTCATCCGCAACGAGTATAGCATACAAGACGGCTCGGCAGTAGGGGCAATGAGGAACGCCGTTTCATCGGACGGATTGACTCCTCACCAATCCTTCGCATACAATCGACTCACCTGACAACAGGAGCATTTCATGATCGTTAGTTTCGTCGGCGCCGGCAGTTTCGATTTCACCGGGCCGGCTCTTCGTTCGCTGATCCCCGTCGCAGGCCGCCATGGACTGCAGATCAATTTATGCGACCATGATCCAGACTCCCTCGCCGCAATGGCAACGATCTGCCAACGGCTTGCCCGAGAAGCCGAAGTTTCCCTCGCAGTGGAGCCCTTTGCCGAGTTGGGTCCCGCGGTGGCAGAAGCGGCCTTTGTCGTTACCACGCTCAATCATGGAGGACTGGAAGCCGACATTGCCGACTTCTGGAATGCCCGGGATCACGGGTTCTATCCGAAGCACGTGGATACAATCGGTCCAGCGGGATGGTTGCGAGCGCTGCGCATGGGAGCGTTCATGCAACGGTTGCTCTCCGCGTTGCCCGGAGGCGCTACCGTTCTGAACCTTTCGAATCCTCTCTCCATCATTGTGCGCATGG
The DNA here is from genome assembly GCA_016199605.1 of Armatimonadota bacterium. Lineage (GTDB taxonomy): Bacteria > Armatimonadota > Abditibacteriia > CG2-30-59-28 > CG2-30-59-28 > JACQGJ01. Next base: position 17,430 of record JACQGJ010000637.1, read on the forward strand.
CACACCGGCGCGGCTTTCGCGCCGTGGGTTTCTGCCACGGCGCCATGAACCGACGGTCGAGCTTCCGATCGTGGCTTGGCCTCACGGACAACCCGGACATGGAGGTGTGGGGAACGAACCACCTCACTTACATGACAACGTTGTCTCTGTCCGGGCGAGACTTGTATCCTGATCTTGTTGAATTACTCCGCAACAATCCCGAGCATCGCAACTGGCAGTACAACCTCGAGCTTTACGAGCGACACGGGATCATGCCGGTTCTCGAGGCACAGCATACGGCGGACTTCTTCCCTGGGCTGAATGACCCGCAATCCATCGCGGATTACGGTTTGCACCTCTGGGAATACGACTCACGACGGGTCAATGTGGGGAACCGCCGAAAGCGCATGGCGGCGTTTGCCTCCGGCGAGGAGCCGATAGCGAACCTGCATGAAAGCCAGGAGGGGGTCGCCGAGGCCATCGACGGCTTGCTGGGGGGAACTCCTCATCGCGGAATCCTCAATGCTCCGCTGGCCTCCCCGGCCAACGGAATCCCCGCCGGGGCCGTGGTGGAAAGTTGGCTCACGGTTGATGGCACAGGGGTCCGTTTCGACCTGCCCCCAAATCTGCCCCAGGAGATTCAACAGCATTTACAACGCATTCAGGTTCAGCAAGACCTGGCGGCAGAAGCGTTTGAGTCCGGAGACATGGGGAAGCTCATGGAGGTCTACATGCTGGAGCCCAACTGCAAAGACAAAGTACCAGTCAAGTCCATGCTCAGGCGCGCTTTGAATGAACACGAAAGACTCCTGCCTGACGCGTGGCGCTTGACTCCTTGATGGACCGAGTCCCTGCTGAGTGGAGAAGCGACCATGAAGAAGACGAGGCAATACAGTCGTTTGAGAGGAGGCACGGCCTTGACGCTCGCCATGATGGTGTTGACTACCGGAGGGAGAACAATGACTGAAGCGCAGGAGACCGCGCCCGCGGCGAACACAGAGGTGCTTTTGCAGAAGACCGAGGGCGGAGGCTTCCTCTGCAGGACAAGCAGTTACGAAGCCTCCGTCGATTCCAGCGGCAACCTCCAGTCGCTTCGCGCCGGACCCACTGAATTCCTCGGTTTGCCGGCAGGTTTCGCCCATGGCGGGAGATTCGTTCGGCTCACAAGTGTCAGGCAGGACAAGCCTGACACGCTCATCGCTGAAGGCATCCCAAAAGATCCCGCCAACGCGCTCGCTGGGTCTCCCTGTCCTTTCAATGCTCGGGTGACTTACCATTTCCTTGCCGACCGCCTCGAGTTAAGCCTCGAACAGAGCTTGGACCTGTACGGGAGCTTCGCATGGGTGCCCTCTGAGTCGGTCCTTGCCTCGCACGACTCCTTGACCGATTGCGCGATTCAACCAGGAGGTCCAGCGCTCTATGGCCAGACCGATCCGCGGTGGACGACGAAGGAAGGTCCCGTCCTTCGTTTCGATTTCGGTGTCTGGCAGAAAGGATTCGCCAACGCGAACTGGGGATCAACAAACGTTGAGGGCAAGCCCGTGTCTTTCCTCCAGAGCACCGTTCCAGGCACTGGGGCGATCAAGGCGACTGTCTACCCGCTCTCCCGCCCGGAGCCGCACGATGCTTTGACCTTCGCAATCAGCGCAGAGGATCCCGACTTCCTGCTGCCAGGCGACAAGCCGGTGCATTTCGACATCAGAGTCACGAACGCAGGACCCTCTTCGGTGGACACGGTGGTTCGATTCGAGGTGCGCGACTACCTGACCCAGAAGCCGATTGCTGCACGAGCGACTCCGGTGAGTCTGGCGAGCAAAGCGAACACGCTTTTGCCGACGGACCTCAGGGTCAGCAAGCCGGGCCCGTATCGCGGAGCCGTCGTCGTTGAAGAGGCGGGCAAGCCAGCGCGTAGCTTCTGGTGGGTGTTCACTTACGATTTCCAGCACTACCGGCCCCGATCCACGCGTCAACCCGACTTCAAGCAGTTCTGGAAAGTCGCGCTTGCAGAGTCCGCGGCCACCCCGCTCGACATCCGGATGACCTCCGTGCCCGAGAAGAGCACCAACGCGGTGGAGGCGTTCAAGATCAGCTACGCCACGCTGGGTGACCGTCGCATCTATGGCTGGTACGCCCGCCCCAGAGCGCCAGGCAAGTACCCAGCGCATATCCGCTTTCCCTCCTCGGGCATCTACCCATTACCTAACCCCGAATCCTATCCCGACCGTTGCAGCTTGTGGATTCAGATCCACGGCTTTGACGTGGACCTGTCGAACATGCCCACGGGTGAGGATCCCGGCAAGAACTACTGGACCGCCGGCATCGAGAGTCCGAAGACCTCCTTCTGGCGGCGAATCTACATCTCACTGGTGCGGGCGGTGGATTTCATGCTGACGCAACCCGAAGTCGATCCGAAACGCGTTGCCGTGGTCGGCGGCAGCCAGGGGGGCGGCTTGTCGATGGTCGCCGCGTCGCTGGATCACCGCGTCGGGTTCTGTATGCCCTACCACAGCGGTTTGCCTCGACTCGATTGGACAGTGACGCATGAGCCGGGCTACTGGCCCTTTGGCATGACCGCAAAACCGAAGGACCAAAGCGAGAAGCAGTTCCTCAAGACGCTCTCTTACTTCGACCCGGCCAACTTCACCCAAGACATTCGCTGCCCGGTGGTTGCCGAGATGGGATTGATGGATACCGTCACCGCGGCAGGCAACCAGATCTGCGCCCTGTCCCACGTCCCGAGAGGACAGCTCTATCTGATCTGCTCGCCGTGGGCCATGCACGGCGCGGGATCAAGGAACTCCAGCCTTGGCGGCGAATGCTATGATCGGTTTCGCAGAGCAGAGAAGCCGTTATTCAAGCCATCAAAACCGTAAGAGGGTCTGCTGAACCACCACCTCGATGTGTGCATTTTCTATTCTGATGTCGCCAACCTCGTAG
>JACQGJ010000645.1 GCA_016199605.1 Armatimonadota bacterium
GCCTCGGGCACGAGATGCTCCCCCGAGTCGAGCACCCGACCCGAGAAACGGCCAATCAAGAAGGCGAGAGCTCGCTTCTCGGTCTCACGGTCTGGGAATCTGATTGTTATCATTGACCAAGCCCTCCCAAATCTACGGGTGGATCAGAGGGACTGACCCGCTTGGATTCTACCAGAGGATGGTGCCCACTGCAACCGGCTCGTGAGAAGAACCGGGCGATTCTTCCCTCTGGAATTCACCAACAGATGACTATGCGGTACCCATCTATCACTTGACCGGCACCAGTTTGACCGCATCTGCCAGGACGTTTCCATCCGCGTCGTTACTCAAGGTGACCGAACCTTTACGGCCCTTTGTGAATCGGAAGGTGCCGAGGCTGATCCAAGCTCCCTGCATGGATTTCAGGTCCACGTTCTTCTTGCTGACACCCTCAGCGGAGCAAATCTCAATCGGCGCGTTCGAGGCATGGTCATGGTTCGTGTCGGGTCCGAGGAAGGCGAAGATCTCGTACCGGCCTGCCTTCTTGGTGCCAGGCCGGAAGATGGCCTTTGCCTCTCCCGTGCCTCTCTCCGCCCAGTGGGTCCCCTGGAAGTAGCCACCTCCACCGGGGGCCACTCTCCAAGCCCCAAGGAAGGTCACTGCCGGGGCGGGGTCGAGGTCATCGATGACGATCGCCCCTGGTTCCTCCTTGGGTCGCGAGGGCGGCTTCTGGGAGACGTTCAGTCCCATCTGGAGCTCCGCGTTGGCCGGATTGGTGACCGACCACGGACCACCTGCACGGTTTCCCATGAAGACGGCCGATTGGGATTTGTTGGTTAGTGTCGCCTGCGGTGAACCTTTCATGAAGTTGCAGGCGCTGACGATCAGGTTGCCGCCACTCAGCTCAAGGGCGGGAATTCCTTTGCCCTCACGATCCCACTCCACAAAGTTGCACCCGTTGAAAGTAACGGTACCCGTTCCTGCGATACGCGCCACCTGATGAGCCGGTCCCCAGTAGGAACAGTTCTGGAACTGAACTACACCCGTGTGGGTGTCCGTCACGACCACCTCGGTCGGATTTTCGCCGGGGAAGCTGACAAACTCTCCGTTTGTGATGAGCAAGCCAGGAGCCTGCGTCGCTTCGACCAGGATGGCGATGTTGGCCGCATCCGCGCCGATCCCCAAAAGGTTTCCATTCATGGCCCCGTCTTTCGACTGGATGAACCGGTAGCCGATTCCATACCCGAAACAGAAAGTGTTGAGGACGTATTCCCAATCAGTCCGAGCGAAGATGAAGGCTTCGCCGTGCTGCGTCAGCCAGTCGCGCATGCCATCTTTCTCCTCCCAGTTCCAGAAGGGCCAGAAGTGGACATTCTCGATACGACCGATGTCGTAGCACTTGTCGACGAAGATGCCACGGCGCAACGGCTGACCATAGAGGTTGCGAATGAAGTGCCTTCCGGAGGGTCGTGTGCCGAAGTCCACGCCTTGGTAGGGATTCACCAGAAGGCAATCCACAATGGAAGAGTTGTCGCCTCCCGCGCACGCAACACACCATGGATACGGCTGGATCTTGTCCGGTTTCTGGCTTGGGTAGAAGACGGTGATGCCTTTTATCGCCGAGTTCGCGTTCAACATGATGAAGGGAGGTCCCTCCTCGGAACCAGCGCCTTCGACCGCAAGCAGTGTGCTGCCCTTGTACTGCGTCCATGCAGTGGGTATCTTCCAGACTCCCTCCAGCGTGACGTTCTGGGGAACGACGAGATGAGTATTGACAAGGTAGTTGCCGACAGGAACCGCAACCGTTCCTCCCTGTTTCGCCACCGCGTTCATTGCCGACTGGAAGGCAGCAGTGTCGTCTGTGACTTCATCTCCCTTCGCTCCGTAGTCCCTAACGTTGACCTGTGAGGGCTGGTCCGCGAGGACCCGAAGGGGGGTTAGACAAAACCCCACCATTGCCAGTGAGATGCCAATCAATAAACCTTCAGATCTCATGCTTTCTCCTTCTGGATTCTGATTTTCCAGGGCACCTGCTAAACCGACTGAATCATTTAGGTGCCATCAACCGCAACCTCACGATTCCTTCGATCACGGTACCCGTGCTGATCACCTTACCCGTGCCGTAGTTGCCTTGCCACTCGAAGAAACCGCGACAGTTTGTCCCGCCGTACCAGTCATTCACGTAGATGGCGATCCGATCTCCCTCGACTGCACAGCGCAGGTGTTGCTTACCGTTGGACTCGATATGCACGCCACTGCCCTTTGTGTAAGTCAGTGTAGCGGAAAGCAGGTTCCTCTTCGTGCTTCGAAAGTCGTTGCTGCCGGCAGGCGTGAAGTCCTGCGACCACGGCCAGCGAGGTGGAGATGCGCGACGGTTGACGTGAGAGGGAACGGCCGGAGCCTCTCCAACCGCGCGCCCGATGTGGTCTTCGGGATAGACCGAGAACTCGGCCCTCCGACGCCACCGCAGCATATCACATTGCCTGGGCACGGCGAAACGCAGGCCCGATTCTCTGACGGCAAGATCCGGTCCGGTGCGAGCGAAACGGTAGTGCACCTCAATGCCACCGGCGCCGTCGATCACCAACTCATGCTGTCCCTCGACTCCGGTGTAAGTCCCCGCGACAACCACATGAACGCGTGCCCTCTCGACGTGCGTTTGAAGATTGCGGAGGGTCCACGTCTTGGGATCTGGTTCGCGCACGAACGCATCAGACAACGGGAGGAGGTGTAACGTGGGGCCCTCAAGTAAAGCAGCGACTCCGTCTATTGTGGCAGACCGGACCTTGCCCGTAGTACGGTCGAAGTCCACAGCGAACCTTCGTCCGCGTACTGTGAGCAACTGCTCCTCCTTCAGGATCGTCGGAGTTGTATCGTTAGAGTGACTGTTGGGGCCATGTGGAAGCGTCTCTGGTTTCTCCGTCGTCGCCGGAAATATCAGATGGTAGGCATCCACGAGCCATCCCCGGCCGTCGTGGAATTCAAGATGCAGTCCGTCCCCGGGCCATGTAGGAACGCTACGGTCAGCGGAGCCCGCATCGCGTTGCCGCGGGAGCGGAATCTCGATGATACCGCGACTGCGTGGTGGCACGTTGAGGCGCAGCGCGCCCCTGCGCTTTCCCAACC
>JACQGJ010000652.1 GCA_016199605.1 Armatimonadota bacterium
TCTGCTGAGGCGGCCCATGCGAAGGGCCGGCTTTTCGGGATTTACACCTGCCAGTTGCTTGCGGAGAACACTCCCGGATTCTCGACCTACAGTACCGACCTGCTCGCCTCGCCGCCGAGAAGTATGTACCAACGCGCGTATGATCCCGGCGAGGGGGTTCCCTGCTACCTGTGCTGCAAGCGAGGTCCGGAGGGGGAGCTGCTGCTGGACGGCCTCGCTCGACTGATTCGAGAAGCCGGGATTGACGGAATTTACAGTGACGGAACGAGCATGGCGTGGGAGTGTGACAATCCCTCGCACCGCGGGTGTGGCCGACCAGAGCCGATTCGGTGGAAGGGCGACGAGATCACTCGCGTGGTAGGGCAACGACGATTCCTGAAACGGCTCCGAGGGATTTTCGATGAGCGTGGCAAACCGTTCTACCTTGCCGCCCACTGCGGAGGTGGGCTTGACATCAACACACTCTCTTTCTTCGACGGCTTTCTCGAGGGGGAGCAGCTTGCCCGCTTCCGTCCTGGCTATCGGTTACCCCTTTCCACGATGGCGGTGGGTTACTGCGGCCACCCTTGGGGTTTTCGCACGGTCTTCTGGGATGTATTCTACAGCCAGGTCGGCGCCTTGCGAGAAGGTGCCACCAGTTGGGCCATGACGTATGCATTGCCCCACGACGTGGAGCTAAACGCTCGCCCTGCGGAGGAGCGGCGACTCTTCGACGGCTTTGAGGACGAGCGTGAGGTGACCTTCTATCCCTACTGGAGGCCACAACCACACCTCAAGCGGCTCAGCGGTAACGTGCTCTGCTCCTACTGGCGCAAGTCGCAGGAAGCGATGGTGGTTGTCAGCAACCTGACATGGAACGATCAACGGACCCTCCTGGACCTCAGCCGGCTTTTCCCGAATCGGGTGTTGAGGGTCGCGGAAGTGCTGACCGACGCGGCACTCCCGCAATCACAGGGACGTGTGGATCTGACGGTGAAGTCGCACCAGTTCCTGGCGATGCGGGTGTCCCCTTTGGAGTCGCCCCCTCCCGTCGTGGTCGCCGCACCCTCGGCCGCGGAAGTTCCCGCCGCCCCGTTCCATGTCGCGGGACTCGCTGCTGAGCAATGGGGGTTCAACGCCGGGGACCCGGGAGTAACGGTTGAAAACGATTGGGACCTCGGCACTGGCAGAAGATGTTTCAGACTGAAAAGCACGATCTGGCAGGCCGAAGCCCGCGCTCAGTTCAAAGCCCACTTGCTGGGGAGGGACTGGACCGCTCGCCTGAGGATCCAGCGCAGCGGCCGGATGCGTTTCCGGTTCGGCCGCACCGGCTTCTTCTTTGATTCCGCCTGGAAACCCGCGTCGGTGGATCTGTGGAACGAGGGAAGACTCTATCAACCCGATGTTTCTCCCGAGCGAACGCAAATCTTGATACTCTCGCTTCACGGATGTATGCTTGACGCCGTATATGGTGGCCAACCCCTCGCCCGGAATCTGAAGCTGGCCGGTCTTACGGAGGCCAACGCGTTCGAGTTGGCCACCTGGGGCGGCGATTGGTTTGCCTTCGATGTTCTGGAAATATCAAGCGAGCCGACGCGGCTCTATGCTCCCTCAGTGCGGCACCCGGTCTTGTGACCCAAATCCCTTTGCCGCAACTCCCAGAGACAGGAATTGCCGACTATGTATCAAAGAAGTCTGTTGCATGATGGACAAGTCGAGCCGCTGGCAGATGCCGTGTGTGTGATTCTGGAGAAGGTTGGAGTGCTTGTTCAGAACGACGACCTCCTCGACGCCCTGGGAAGGGCGGGAGCGCGAGTGGATCGCCCCAGCGAGAAAGTGACCTTCCCCAGGAAACTGGTGCGGGACTTCGCGGACGCCCTCAGCAAGGAGAACAGGAAAGAGGGGGAGGAGGGATTCCGGAAATTCCCCGTGACCTCGCTCCCTACTCTGGGTACTCAGATCGCTCAGTTCTTTCATGACTATGAGAGAAAAGAGAAGCGGCAGGGCAACCGTGGAGATTTCATCGCCCTGACGAAACTCGGTGAGTCGCTCCATCGGGAAAGCGGTGTGGGACACTCGCTTCTTCTGACCGATGTTCCCGCCCTCATGGAACCGCTCGAAGCCGGGCTGATCCTGGCCGAGTACTCCAGCAACCCCGCTGCTCCGTTCGGCTGGAATGTGAAGCAGTGGGATTATCTCATCGAGATGGGGGAGATCCTTGGCCGCGACGATTGGGTGGCCCGCGGTGCGATCTGTTTCGCGCATCCCCTTCGTTTCGACAAAGACGTGGCTGACCGCTTTGCCCGCCAGGTGAAAGAGGGATACGGCGCAGGACTGACCTCGATGGCCGTTGCGGGCGCGACTGCGCCGGTCACGGTTGAGGGCTACGTCGCCCTGGCTGCTGCGGAGCACGTCGCCACCTGGCTCACAGCCCGCTCGCTGAATCCCGCCGCGCCTCTCGGGGGAAGCATGTGGGCGGGAACGGTGGACATGCGCAGCGGATCGGTGAGCTACTGCTCCTTCGACGCGATGTTCTACGGATTCGCAACCTGCGAGTTTCTGCGGCGCTGGACTGGCATGAACATCCACGTGGGCGGAGGGGAGTACTGTGACGCCAGAGAGCCGGGTCTGTATGCCGCCAGGGAGAAAGCCTACAAGTCTCTGCTGATTGCAGCCTTCAGCGGCCAACATCCTGAAATCGGGCAGGGAATGCTGGAAGACGGTAAGACCCTCAGTCCCGTGCAGTTCCTTCTGGAAAGGGACCTGTCCCTCGGAATTCAGCACCTCGGCAGGGAACTCGATATTACGGAAGAGAACCTCGGACTCTCCACCACGCTCGACATCGGCTTCGGTCTCCACAGCAACTACGTTGAGGCAGATCATACCCTTCGCCACTTCCGCTCCTCCCTCTGGTTGCCGGAGTTCATTGACCGGGCCGGATGGAACGGCCCGGACCACGAGAGGGCGATGCTGGACAGGATACAGGAGAAGGTGAATGATCTCCTCGCA
>JACQGJ010000670.1 GCA_016199605.1 Armatimonadota bacterium
ATGCCTGTTGACGGTTCTTGTTGCAGCACTCATGGTTTGGTGGGCGAGGGAGTGGTTTCGCCGGAAGACCGACCTGAGCCTCCGACCACCCGACGTGGCTTTCAGGCAGGTATTCCTCATGTCGCCGCCATCGGGAGTGCGCCACCTACGGATCGCAGGTGAATCGCACCTCAGTGGAATTGTATGGATGCGGTCCGAGGTAGATGACCCGAAACAAGTGATCCTTGCCATGGAAGGAAATCCGAAACTAACATTGGTGGGCAGTGATGAATGTAGCCGAGACGAATACTACCCATCAGGTGATGTGGTGTTTGCTGACCGATACGCCACATCGGTTGATTGGGCCGATGTCTTCCAAATTAAGAAACCCTACTGCTATCGCTTCACATGGAGCCCGCCGAATCAGGGCTGGTACGGGATCTTGGTGGTAGATGAGAAGAACCGAACAGTCTATGCCCAGGGCGGTCTGCTCTGACCAGCCACCCGCCGCATCAAACCACCCGCTCTACCAGTTCAAGCAACTGGTTGGGGCTGGATAGCAACTCGGAGGTAGCGTCATGAAATCCTCAATGGCTGCTTTTCTTGTCGCGCTTGGTTTGACAGTTTGTGCCGGCTCAGTAGTGGCGGCGCAGGCTTTGCCTCTCGTACGGGAGGTGAGGTTCCTCCCACTCCAAGCGGGCGATCCTCCCAGCGTAGTCATCCCTCAAGTGACCGGAGCGGTCGTCGTGGACGGTAAACTCGACGAACCAGCCTGGAAGACTGCGAAAGTGGTCGACCACTTCCTGCTGTATCCCACAAAGACACCGGACCTTCGCCGTACTCGTGTGCTGCTGATGTACGACAACGAGAACCTCTACCTCGGGATGGAGATATATGGGGACGACAATGGTCACCTCAGGTTGGTGGACCAGAAGGAACCTGACGTCTGGGGTGGGCACATGGTCGAGGTGTGGTTGGCGACCTCCGCGCGGGCCGACGACATGTTCCATCTCTGTCTGAACGCCAGGGGATCTCGCTACGACGAAACGTTGAAGCAAGGCGCGTCGTGGCAAGGCCGTTGGCAAGGCAAGGGGTCTGTTCAGGCCGACCGCTGGACCACTGAGATTGCGTTCCCCTTCACCGAAGTTCATCTTTCGTCGCCGCCAACCGGCGGCCCGTGGCTGGTCAACTTCGCTCGCACCGGTGAGCGCGACGCGTCGTGGACCGGCGTCTGGGAGGATGCTCCACGATTCGGTCGCCTGTTTTTCGGCGCGGACCCCGGCACGGGCAGGTCTCCGGCGATCGAGATGATCCTCGATCGTGAAGAGTACGACCCTCTGGACGTAACCGGAGTCGCCCTGGTGAAGGTCGAGCGAGGCAACGAATCCCTCGCCGGTCTGAAGGTGCAATTGGAGGTGATCGACAAAGAGAAGCGAGTCCTTCACAGCTTTCGAGTGGACCGTCTGTTGAAGGAAGGGCTGGACCTCACCCTCGACATGACTGGAATCCCTCCGGGAGTCTACCGCTTGAAGGCGTCTCTGATCGGTCCAACGAACGGCGTCCTCGCGACCGCCGAGTATCCCCTTCGGAAACTGGTAAAGCGCAAGCAATTGCCCGAGCCGGCACGGGGCCGAATTCCGTTGCACGTCTGGAAGGCGGAAACAGATCAAACCGAGCACTGGCTGATCACAACCGGGATCCCGTTCCCGCAGGGCGTTCTCCCTTCCGGCGACCACGTTCGGTTGCTGGACGAACGAGGTCGGGAAGTGCCCTGCCAGACCGCGGTGCGCAGTGAATGGAACCGTCAAGGCTCGGTGCGCTGGTTGGGGCTGGACTTCCCCGGACGTCTCACGGCTCGCGGGACCAACTACACACTGGAATACGGGAGAAAGGTGCGACCTCGTAAGACGAAGACGGCGCTGGCGATTGAGGAACGCGGGAACGAGGTCCGCGTAAACACCGGCCCCCTGAGCTTCCTCGTACGCAAGCGTGGTTTCAACCTGCTAGACGAGGTCAAGTTGAACGGTCAGCTCCTTGTACAGCAGGAGGCAGGAAGTGGACTTGAGCTTGTAGACCATGAAGGTGCGACCTACACCGCCGCCAACGATCCCGATACCCAGGTAACCCTCGAAGAGCGTGGGCCGTTAAAAGTAGTCCTCCGTGCGGAGGGGTGGTATGTGAAAAACGGCACGGAAGGCGCGCGAGTCAGTCCCACCTTGCCTACGGACCGCCTGTGCCAGCACATCACCCGAATCACTGCCTACGCGGGCCAGCCGTATGTGCGCATTCAGCACGTGTGGATTGTTACCTTTGATACCAGCAGAGTTCGGTTGCGGAGTGTGGGGATAGGGCTCAACGTGCCGGGGGCCGGAGAGGCAGTGTTTGGACTCGATGCTCAGCGCCGGACCCTCCCGTTTCCTCTTCCCCCATCGGTGAGGCTTTATCAGCCTTCCAGCGAGAAAGCTGTGCTTGAGACGGACGGAGAACAGGAGGGAACCTATCGAACTTTCTTCGCCGGCAGGCGCTCAGACGGCTGGTTCAGCGTGAAGGGAACGAAGGG
>JACQGJ010000671.1 GCA_016199605.1 Armatimonadota bacterium
AAAAACGCGGCGTTATTCTTGGACAGTCTCTTAGGGCCCCCCAGGCCCTTCGCAGGGCCCGGTCCATGCGGCAAGCCTCGGTGACCCAAGAGGGTCTCCGGTCGCACTTCACCGTCAGACCGGTTGACCTTACGAGCTTCCGCGGTGCTTCGACATCCCCTCAACCGCTGGCGTGAGCCTTGCGGGGTCAAGTTGCCGGGATGAGTCGGTGCCGAGACCGGTTACTCGCTTGCTGTCCCCACACTGATCATCGGTTGCGTACCATGCATGCTGCACAGAACCACGAGCAGGTTGCTGACCATCTCCGCTTTCTTCTTTTCATCAAGCTCCACCACTTTTCTTTGTGAGAGCATGTCCAACGCCATTTCGACCATGCCGACCGCGCCCTCGACGATCTTTTGACGCGCAGCTATGATCGCGCTGGCCTGTTGGCGCTGAAGCATGGCCCCCGCGATCTCAGGGGCATAAGCGAGATGACTGATACGCGCCTCGAGAACCTCCACGCCCGCCCTTCCCAGCCGATCCTGGACCTCGACCATGAGCCGTTCCACGATCTCGGTCGTGTGGCTCCGCAGCGATATTTCTCCCTCGCTGTGGGCATCGTACTGGTAGCGACTCGCCAGGTTCCTTAGAGCCGACTCGCTTTGAATATGCACATAGTTCTCGTAATCGTCGACGCAGAAGACCGCCTCCGCCGTGTCCACCACTTTCCACACGACGATGGTGGCGATCTCGATGGGATTGCCCTCCTGCTCGTTAACCTTCAAACGTTGAGTCTCAAAGTTGCGGACGCGGAGGGAAACCTTCCTTTTGGTGTAGAACGGATTCGCCCACTGTAGACCTGGGGTGCTTACTGTTCCGCAGTACGCGCCAAAGAGCTGCAACACGACTCCCTCGTTCGGGTTCACCAGGAGGAAGCCGCCGGTACACACCAGGACGGCGATTCCCACGATCACGGATACAGTCACCAGGAACCCTGAGTTTGCGCGCACACCAAATATGAACCCCAGGGTCACGAGTGCTGCCACGACCAGGATGCACACGAGCATTTCATAGCCATTCATTGCCTCTCGCTTGATCTCTCGAATCATCTCCAAAACCTCCTTGAGCTGCACTGTCACTGTGGTTCCCGTCGATGTCCGCTGATATTCCCGGACGACTTGGAGGGAACCGCGACCGATATTACACCTTCCGACCCTGACGTGTAAATATGCCGGAGTCCGTTCCGAGGCTGTTTCCGGGGGAGGAAGGAACGCCCTCGCGCCGAAGTGCACTGTGACGAGACCAGGAGGTCCAGAGGAGGACAGCAATGTTGGTGTTGATCGACGGCTCTTTCGGTGAAGGCGGAGGGCAGATCCTGCGAACGAGTCTGTCACTATCGGTCATCACCGGAAAGCCGGTTGAGATCGTGAACCTCCGCGCCGGTCGGTCGAAACCAGGCTTGCAGCCGCAGCACTTGACGTCTGTGCGAGCGGCAGCAGCTCTGTGCAACGCGGAAGTCACGGGGGACGCGGTCGGCTCGATGCGGCTGACCTTTACGCCGACGAGTCCTGTGCAGGCGGGCGACTACCAATTCGACATCGGCACCGCGGGAGCTACCACTCTCGTCGCGCAAACCGTCGCGCTGCCCTTGTGTCTGGCCAGGCTCACGGGGGAGCGCGCGAGCTCCAGCGTGACGATCACCGGAGGTACGCATGTCCCTCACGCGCCACCCGCGGAATACCTTTCGACGGTCTACACCCACGCTCTCATGTTCCGGGCCGAAATGCACACAATCTCCCGATGTGATCGGGCCGGGTACTACCCAAAAGGCGGTGGGGAGATCAAACTCCTCACTGCTTGTCAGGATACAATCAAGCCGGTCGAGTTCGTCGAACGAGGTGAGGTTAAGCAGCTTCGGGCATTCATCGTTACGTCGAATCTCCCCGACCACGTTTCAGAACGCGGCTGCAAGACCGTCCAGAACTTCATGAAGAAGCTCAAACTGTCGGCTGAAGTCGAGCCGCTGAACCGTCCCGCCATCTCTCCCGGAGCGGCGGTTGTGATTACGGCAGAATGCGAGAACGGCTTCGGAGGATTCACCGGGCTTGGTAAACCCGGCAAGCGGATGGAGCAGGTGAGCCTGGAAGCGTGCGACGCTTTCGCCGCATGGTGGCGCTCCGGCACAGCCTGCGACGAGCATCTGGCGGATCAGTTGGTCTTGCCGATGGCGCTGGCTGAGGGCGACAGCCGCTGGACCACGCCTAAGATCACGGATCATTTGCGAACCGTAGCGTTTGTCGTACAGCAGTTCCTGCCGGTGGAGGTAGTCCTTGAAGAGAGCGCCGACCAAACCGGGCTGGTGACTATCCGCTTCCTGCCAACGCTGAGTGTTTAGAGTCCAGATTCGGTCCGTCAAGCTCCGAGCGAGGCCCGACTTTCACATAGCGATACAGTTCCGGTCCCGCGACCAATCGCAAGACGTCTCCCACTTCGACCGCCACCGGCTGGCCGGTGATGGCGTCCACCGCTTCCAGCTTCACCTCCGGTTTGAAGCCCAGCTTGCGACGGTCGAGCTTCACGATGACAGGCATCTCCTTCTTCTCGTAGTTGGTGGCTACCAACAGAACGCGGCGGCCGGGTTGCAGATGGAAGGAGATGTAGTGCTCGCCTGCCTCCGAAGTTCTGCGTTTCTCCCTTGCACCCTTTCATTCAACGTCGAATATCCGCACTTTCCCTCTCTCCGGCTCGAGAACGATTAGCTCTTCTACCCCGTCTGCATCGAGATCTGCTGTCACAGGTTCGGCATCAGTCGCACCCTTGATGCTCTCATGCCAAAGCATCCGATACCGTCCCTT
>JACQGJ010000672.1 GCA_016199605.1 Armatimonadota bacterium
CAAACCTGTATGTCGGCTTCCGAGCGGCGGCTGATGATCCCCGAGCCATTGTCGCCCCCAAGGTCGGTGACGGGGCCTATTTCAGCAGTGACGAGGTCGAGGTGTTTGTGGATATCGACCCGGGCCAACCGGGCTACCTCTGGGCGGCGACGAACCCGGCAGGACATTCGTTGATGTACGACCTGGACCGGCCGCCCGCAGAAGATTTCCCAGGCCGTCGGTTGGATGCAAAACTGGCTGCAAAGGCGCGGATCGGGCCAGGGGGCTGGACAGCGGAACTCGCCATCCCCTTCGCGTGCTTCGCCCCGAGGGCGCCGCGGCTGGGTGATCTCTGGCGCTTCAACCTGACCCGCAGTGAGGCGGCCCACCACGAGATCAGCCAGTGGAACTGCACCTTCGCTGGGAATCATGCTCCCTCTCAGTTCGGCACGTTGGCCTTTGTCCCGGCCGCCGCGTTTCTGCGCGTCCAGTCCTTGACTGCGCGTCTCGGGAGAAACAAGGCGCGGGTCGAAGTCAACAGCCCCGTCGAGACACTGCTGCGCATCGAAGTCGAGACTGCCGCGTCGTCTGGCCACGGGGAACGTGCGTCGAGGCTGGTTCGCGTGGCCCCTGGCAAACCGCAAGCAGCAACGATGTCCTATCCTCTGACCGAGCGCGGGGCGTGGCAAGTGACCTGTCGGGTTGGGCTCGCCGAGGGCGGTCCGGTCGTTGCGTCCTCCACCTTTGCGCTGGAAGTACCACCTCGACTGAAACTGCGGCTTGACCGCGAGTTTGTGACCGACTATCAGACGAGGCTTTGGGCGGAATGCCGGGTGGCAGAGGACGTGTCGCTGAAGGGGACGCGGCTAAGTATTGAGGTGGTGTCCGCCGCAGATGGAACCGTGGCGCGGCGCGTGGAACGACCCAAGCACGGTATGGGGACCGTTCTCCCCTTGGCGCGAGTGATGGACATAGACATCCCTATCCGGGGACTTGCATCGGGCAAGTATCGCGTAAGCGCGCGGCTGTCCGGCCCTGCTGGTGAGGAACTTGGACAGTCTGAGGCGACCTTGCAGCAACAAGGCCGCCCACGAGTCGCCCTTCGTGACGACAACGTGTTGCTGGCGGACGGCACGCCGTTCTTCCCCATCGGCGTCTATTACGCGCCCAGAGGCGCGTTTGCCGAATTGCATGAAGCTGGAGTGAACGTTGTTCATCTGGGCGCGACGGCTGAGTTGGATCAAATCCGGCAGAACCTCGATGCCGCCCAGGGGTCCGACCTGAAGGTTCTGTTCGAGGACCTCATGTCGGTCAATCTGCGCGAGCACCAGAATCGCGACCCGGCGATGCTCCGCAGCCTGTTCAGGGACTACTCACTCCCGTTTGCGAACCATCCGGCGCTGTTGTGCTGGTACGTCGCCGACGAGCCAATGGTGTACGGCATACTGCCCGATGACCTGAGATCGTTCCATCGCATCGCCCGCGAGGAAGACCCAGCCCACCCGACGATGATCACGGAAGTCCCCATGTTCCCGCTCTTCGGTGACAATGCTGGAGGCGCTGACATTACAGCAACCGATCCCTATTTCCCATGGGACTATGCACTCCCCATCACCCATGTCGCCGATTCTACGGATCGGGCCGTAGCCGCCGTGCGGAACCGACGGCCGGTCTGGGTGGCCGTGCAAGCGTGGAAGCCTGCAACACTGGAAACCATCCGCTGCTGCACGTACCTGGCGTTAATTCATGGGGCGCGAGGTATGCTCTACTTTACTTACGGGTGGCGCGAGGAACCGAATCCGGACCAGGCCGTGTGCCAGGCAGTGGTGAAACAGGTCGCCACGGAACTTCGTGAGCTTACGCCAGTCCTTCTTACGCCCGGTCTGCCCCACAGATTCTCCCGGGGCCGAGGGGCCTCGTTTCTGCATGGACTGCTGAAGAAGCATGACGGCAAATGGTTCTTAATCGTTGCCAACAGCGATCCAGTATCGCACGCCGCTGTGACGCTGGCTCTGCCGAAGTCGGCCAAAGGCAAGGCCGAGGTGCTGTTTGAGGAGCGAGCCCTGATGGTCAAGAACGGAATCCTGGTGGACGACTTTGGGCCCTATGCCGTTCACGTGTACAGACTGGGAACCTGACACTGGTACAAGAGGACACCTGTTGGATCTGGTGATTTGACGGGGTGAGTTGACGATAGATCAAGGAGTTGCACAAGAAATGACAAACGGTCGGACAATCTACAAACTCTTCCTTCTAATATGCTGCCTGCTGCCAATCCGGGCCTCCGTCGCGCTTTCCGCAGGAGCGGATGAATCGGTGGTCGCACGCTACACTTTTGATGAGGGATCGGGGGCCGTCCTCAAGGACGTTACCGGGAATGGCAACGATGGGAAGATCGTCGGGGCGGAATGGGTCGAGGCGGGAAAAGGCTACGCTCTCAAGTTTGGGCGGACGGGTAGCTACGTGGACTTCGGCGACAACCCCAATCTGAAGATTGCGGGTGACTTGACTGTCGCGGCCTGGGTGAAACTCATGGCGGATCCCTATCCCAACAGCGCCACCAACTGGCACATCCTCAATTGCGAACACTACCGGCATTCCGGATTCACGTGGCGGATCGGCGGTTCCACGGGACAGGCCTACTATCGCTCGAGCCAGGCTGATGATGGCTTCACGGACCTGTTCTCCAACACGAAGATAGACAACAACGTCTTCCACCACGTCGCTATCGTGAAGAAAGGAAACACGGTCACCTCCTTCATTGATGGCGAGTGGGATGCTCAAACCACGACCAGGAATCCTGCGCCCGGTCCCGTTGCCTTCACGCTCAGCGATAGGTCGCAATCGTTGGAGGGACTCCTTGACGAGGTGAGCCTCTACCGCGCCGCTCTCTCGGTGGGTGACATCGTCGGTCTCTACAAAGAAGGCGCGGAGAGTCACGGCAAGGACACGTCGTGGTTCGGGAAGTTCAAGGTCACACCGTATTTCCGTTTTGCAGAAGCGAAAACAATCATGGAGGTGAACTTCAAAGGCATTCTCCCGCTGGCAGACGGCGATCAGGTTAGGGTCGAGTTGGCGAGGCCCAGGGGCGATGCGCTCGATGTGAAGTCCTTGTCGATCATCCCGGAGTCGTGCAAGAGCGATTTCGAGTTCTCTCTGGACAAGTTGCCGGAAAGTGACTACGAACTTCGAGTTACACTGAGAAACGGTGGGACAACGAAGGCGGAGGAACGAGCGCCTTTCCACTATCCACCCCTACCCCCTGCCGTTGTCTCTCCCCGCGAGAAGGTTGTTGCTCCCTTGCCTCCTGCGCCCGAGCCGGCACGGTATTCCATCGAGCTTTGCAGGGGAGGAGGATTTCTCGTTCGTCTCAAAGGGAAGAGCTATGCGGTGGAATCAACCTACTCCTATCCCAATGGAGGCGAGAACAGCCTGTTGGCAACAGACTCCACTGACCGCAAAGGAGAGCCCGATTGGAGTGTGAAGACTGAAAAGGGAGACGCCGCGAGTTACCGCGTCAGTTCCGGAGGCAAGCACTACACCATCCAGCGCGAGATAAAGCTGGAGCCATCGCGCGTGCTGGTGAAAGACACCCTTACCAACATTAGTGGGGCCGACCTGGGCATAATCTTCAGCAACAACCTCAACACCCGCGGGCAGGTGAGGATCAAACGCCACGTGATCCCAGACGTCACCCCGATGCTCTTTCTTCACGGAAAAGATCACGCGGTGGGCATGGTTGCATTAGACGATGTCTATCGCGTTCAGTTGCGGAAAACCGTAGGCGAGGGGACCTACGGTATGGGAAGCGACAAGTTTGGCCTGGCCAAGGGGGTTTCCTACGCCGTGGAATGGGCGGTCTATCCACGCGGCACGGCAGACTACTATGACTTCGTCAACGCGGTCAGGAAGGATGAAAGGCTCGACAGGCAAACGATTGACGGCTGCTACTCGATCTCTCATGCCGGTAGGTGGCTGCGCGAGACACCACCACACGATCTTGTGGAACGCGCGGGCCTCAAGTACATGAGCAGCGGTTGCGTTACAAAAATCGCTGATGACCCTGGCCTTTCGATAGAGGGGTTTGAGTTCATCGAGCATCCCAGGGAGTGTGAGTCGCTCAAGAGCAACTACATTGAGACCCGCAAGCTGTTCCCCCACCTTAGAGTCATGTTTCACGTTGCGCCGCATCTCCGCGCGACCAACAAGCCGGAGGAGCGGTACCGCGATTCGCTGATGCTGGACAAGCTCGAGAAGCACAGCCTGTACGACAACCCGAAGGGTTGGTTCGGCGACGAACGGCTCGGCCAGGGATGGGCCTATTATCCATACTACCCCACGCTGGAGAACAGCTACGGCAAGGCGATGCTGGAGAGCGTCGATACCATGATGTATGAGATCGGGACGGATGGTGTCTTTGCCGATGGTATCATCAGCGGCTTTGGCGCGCGGGATACCTACGATGGATTCACCTACGATAGATGGGACGGCCACTCCGTCGAGATCGATCCAGCCACCAAGACGATCAAACGTAAGATGGGATCGGTCTATCTCCTGAGTCGTGAGGCCGTCCTTGCCTACGTGCAGAAGATCAACGGCAAGCGCGGACGGGTCATCATCAACGAGATGGCTCTCTTCCCAAGAAGCTTGTACAAAGAGAACGCTTTCTACAACGCGGAGACGAATGACGGAGACTCCCGGTGCGCCCAAATGTATCTCGCGCCGACGGTGATCGGTCTGGCGCAACCCAACAAATCCAGCAATGAACTGGATGTCTACAACGACATCAGGGCAAAGCTCGAATGGGGCGCTCTGTACGCGTACTATTACTGGTCCTGTGCGTTCACTCACAGAATGATCACTGCCGAGATGTATCCCATCACCGTGCAGGAGATCCATTCCGGCACGATCAAAGGCAAAGAGAGGATCATCACGCTGCACTCCGGTGTCTACGGCTGGCGAGGCGACAGGGACCTTCATTTCGCGTCTCGCGCCGACGGCCGGGGCCACGTGTCACCGGGCAACTTCCTGACTACGGTAGATCGTTCCAGCGTCCGCACGCAACTCGATCTCAAAGAGAATGAAATGGCCGTGCTCAGAAGGATTCCCGTCGTCCTTCACTCGCAGAGCCGGGTGAATGTGGTTGTTCAGAAGTACGACCAACAGGGGATACAGTTGACGTTGAACGGTAAGGGAAGGGCGGTAGTGGCTGTGCGGAATGGGGACTTTGCGATCAAACCCAACACCCGATATCGGGTAAGCACGATCGCCGTCAGGGAGGTCCGCAGCGACAGCAAAGGGCATCTCACCTTCGCCGCCAAACTGGAGGGCAGTCTAAGAGTCAGTGTTGGAGTTGGACAATGACAAGAACCAGGGAGGCGTTGGATGATGGCGGAAAGATGCGATGATCGCATACGGAATTGGGTTGATCCGTCGGACTGACAACCCGTGGGGGAAGCCCTCAATAGCGAGGGTCCATACGCGGCTTGCCAGGATTGAGGCTTTCAAGGAGGCTCAAGCAATGCACGTGAAAGCTGTTGTGTTCGGGACAGTGACGTGGTGTGTATGGGCGGCGGGGTTTCAACTCACTCCAGCGGCGGCTGTCCCAATCGGCCCGAGCACACTGCAAGGGCTCTATCTGTGGTACAAAGCCGACTCGATCGCCGGAATGAAGGACGGTGGTATCGTCACCCAATGGCGGGACAGCGGTCCGAGGAAAATCCATCTGAACAGGCACTCGGGGAGTCCAACCTTCGTCGGCAAAGCGATCAACCAGCTTCCAGTGGTTCGCTTCAGGGAAGGCCAGGCGGAGGGCCTGCGAACTACTGCCACCGTGGAGGCTCTGGCAGGCAATCCGAAGGTCACTGTCTTCCTGGTAGCCAAAGTCGCCAAGCCCAACGGTGAATACGCCCAACCCCTTGGCTGGGGCAATGGGGGCGCAAGAGCTGGTGCGGCCCTGTTCCTTGAGTTCCAGGCAAGCCGGCTCGATTTCGGGACTGGCTTCAGCGCTGACGCGATGACGCCAGATGGCGCGTACGCCGACTGTTTCGGTAAGCCGACCCTCATCCTGTGTGCCAAGTCAGCGGGGCCGATGAAGAGTACCACGCGGATTGCCTTCAACGGGACCGCCGCCCCGGTGGCCGGCAGCACCCTCATCCCCAGCGTCCTTGTAACGCCTTTCAACGTCGGCGGCGATGCGCACACCGGCTACGTTTCGCCTGCCATGGACGTGGCCGAGATCATCATCTACAATCGCCTGCTGTCGCTACGCGAGCAGAACAGCGTCGGGTTCTACCTCAAAGAGAAGTACGCTATCAAGGCGGGCTACATCAAACCGGAGGAGTTCATCCCGATGGACCTGGTAGTCAGTGCCGACCCGCCCGAAGTCCGTGCCGTAGTTGGCTTCGTCGGAAGGGGGCAACACATCAAAGGCGCAACGGTCGATGTCGCGGCCCAGGAGACAGTGGTCCTTCGCGACGCGACTGGTCAGCGGCTCTTCCGCTTCGACCGCTGGGACGGCGACGTGGCCGACCGTGGGTCTTCTACCAAGACGACAGTACGAATGAATAAGGCGAAGACAATCACCGCCGTTTACAAGGAGAAGAAAATGGAATTCTTCGTCGCGACACGCGGAAACGATAGCTGGTCCGGCACGCTGGCCAAACCGAGCGCCGCAGGAACTGACGGGCCCTTTGCCACGCTGGCGCGTGCGAGAGACGCCCTCAGGCAGGTTAAGATGAAGTCGGGCGGCCAGCTCCCGGCGCCCGTCAAAGTCATCGCGCGAGGCGGGAAGTACTCCCTTGCTGAGCCCCTCGTCCTCGCCCCTGATGACAGCGGGACCCAGGACAGTCCGATCACCTACACGGCCTATCCGGGAGAGAAGCCGATCCTGAGTGGCGGCCGGGTCGTCACGGGTTGGAGGCTGTACAAAGGGGACATTCTTCAAGCGGACCTGCCTGACGCAAGAGGCGGCAAGTGGAAGTTCCGACAACTCTTCTACAATGGGAAAGGCCAGGTCCGCGCGCGCACGCCGAACTTCGATCTGCAGAATCCGCTCAAGGGCGGCTGGGCTTCGATGGAAGGGCCGGCCGAACCGGGCAGTCAGACTGCTTTCAAGTACAAGCCGGGCACCCTCGAGCATCAATGGGCCAAGCCCACACAAGCTGAAGTCAATCTCTTCATCGGTTACGACTGGGCGAACAACATCATCCCCATCAAAACCGTTGATGAGCAGAACCGTGTCATTACCCTCACACACAGCACAACACAATTCACCAATCCTCCGCTGCCGTTCAACTACCCAACTCCCTTCAACCCGAACCAGCGTTTCCGCGTGGAGAACGTTCTGGAGGAACTGGACCAGCCGGGTGAGTGGTGTCTGGATTCGGAGGAAGGGAAACTCTATTTCTGGCCCCCGGACGAGTCCATCGAGCAGACGGAGGTCGTTGTTCCGTTGCTGGAGGGACTGGTAGCTTTGCACGGGGCTTCGTACCTCACGATCTCCGGTTTCACCTTCACCGAGACGAACGGAGGGGACAACTTCCATCACGAGGGTTGCGAGGGAGTTGGGGCGATGTTCCCCATGCCGGGGTGGAAGTACTGCGGCGACGTCGTGCACCTGAAAGGCGCCGAGCACTGCCGGATCCAAGACAACCGTTTCCATAACGTCGGCGGCAATGGCGTGTACCTCGAAGGTCACAATGCGCGAAACATCATCCGGCGGAACGAGATCGGTCAGGTCGGTGCATGTGGGGTATGCCTGGCAGGCGCTGGCGATCAGTATCCCATCTTCAATGAGATCGTGGACAACCACATTCATGACACAGGCTTAATGTACACGTACAGCGCCGGGGTGTTCGCCGGTTTAAGCGAAGGCAACGTCATCGGTCACAACCTGATCGAGCACGTACCCCACCATGCCATCAACCTCGGCAACACCGGCCGCAGCCACAACATCGTCGAGTACAACGAGATACGCCACACCTGTCAGGAGACCTCCGACACCGGCGCCATCAATTGCTGGATGGAGGCGGGCGAACGAAACTCGGAGCGGCAGGGGCATATTATCCGGTACAACCACATCGCCGATAGCCATGAGCGAGGCATCTATCTCGACAACTACACCAGCAACTGCCACGTGTATGGGAACATCATCGTCCGCGCCCGACACTGGGCCATCATCGCGCATGGGGGCAAAAACAACGTCGTTGAGAACAACGTGATTGCAGGTTGTACGCACGCCGCCCTCGCCGTTTACGACGGAATCGACGGCCTGATGCCCCACATGGCGCTGTTCTCCAGCGGCAACCGTTTCTACCGGAACATCATCTTCAACACGAACGGTGTCCTGTTCCTCGAGCACAAGCGTCCGGACCATGCCGTCGCGCAATCGGACTACAACCTCTTCTTCAACACGGGCGACGAAAGGGATTACCTGGGAAGTCAGCAGCAGAAGGGCCACGAGTTGCACTCGGTGATCGCCGATCCGCTGTTCGTTGACCCGGCGAAAGACGACTTCCGGCTGAAGCCCGGCTCAGTCGCGTTCGAGCTGGGATTCGAGCCCATTCCGGTGACGAAGATAGGGAAGGAAACAAAGTGAGCCTGTCGCACACCTGCCACGCGGGGATTGTCCTTGTACGCGTAGCGCACCTCTTCGGCGTCAGAGAGACCGCATCTTCGGAGGTCGGCGTGGCGCACGCCGGACGTGAGACGAAGCGTGCGGCTGGCAAAAGGGAAATCTGTGACAATCCGGAAGCAACTGCTCGCAGCATCTGACTGCAGCATCTGACCACAGGAGGTTCTGAGAACCAATGTGCCGGTTATCCGTTTACTGCACCCGCACGGCCCTCCATACAGTGATGGAGTTTGCACTGATGATTGTCGCGAGTTTTGCGTTGACATCTTCGGCAGGTGCTCGGCAGGAGGTTTCCCTCGATGGTGAATGGCGTTTCCTGCCAGTCGAGTCCGGGGAGGTGACAAGCTTGCCTGCCGTTGACGCGCGCTGGCAGACCATCAGGATTCCGGGCATGTGGGGAGATGGTGGCGTCCATGATTTGGCGTGGTTTGCCCGATCGTTCGCGGTTGAGGGTTGGGACGGGAGCAAGGTCGCAAAGATCAGCTTCGGAAGCGTCGCGTTTCGCACGAAAGTGTTCCTCAACGGAAAGCAGATCGGCGAGCATGTTGGCGAATGGTCCCCTCTTGAACTCGATGCAACCACCACCATCAAGGCCGGCAACAACCTGCTACTGCTGCTGGTGCAAAACTCGAAGGAACCTGAGGACTGGCGGAAGGGCGAGATGTCGTATGGCATGTTGCACCATCTAAACCAGGGCTGGTTTGGAGACGTTCCGGCATCGAGGCCCAAGTGGCAATTGGGCATACCCCAACCGGTGACACTGAAGATACTGCCTCAAACATACATCAACTCCCTATTCATTCAACCGCTGGTTTCCAAGGCCCTGCTGAAGACCGACGTTGAACTCGTCAACGCTTCGGCTTCTTTTCAGACAGTGGAAGTTTCCGGGGAGGTGCTGGATAAGGGTAAACCCGTTCTCCGCCTGCCGCCGACCAGGATGACTCTCCCCGCTGGCGGCAGGTCAACAACGGCAATCTCCCAGACCTGGAAAGGCGCTCGCCTGTGGTGGCCGGATGACCCCTATCTCTATCGTCTTCGCGTCTACCTGAAGGATGAATCGGGGAATGTCATCGACAGCCAGGGCGACCGGTTCGGCTGGCGGGAGTACAGGACCGACGGAATTGACAGCTATCTCAATGGCAAACCCTTCATGTTGCGTGGTTTCAGTTGGTACACTTACATGCAGACCGGGGAAGCAGCGAAAGGTGAGATTACTACCTTGCGACAGATAACAAGGTCAAACTGCTTCCGCCTCCATTGCGGGCCTCTCCCATCGTCCATCATCGATTACTGTGACGAAACCGGCCTCGCACTGCTCATGCAATCCACTCTGACGGCCGGGGCGGCCGAGGTGACCAACCCGGCCTTCTGGCCGACCTTCAGCAAAGCCTGGGAGGAATACGTGAGAGCCAACCGCAACCACCCCTCTATCTTTGGCTGGGCCGTAGGCAATGAGGGAGGATACGTCGGAGGAGCTCCGAACGTGAACGCTCCCTCCGTCCCACATCTCATAGACTTGGTTGAGAGAACGAAAGTGCTCGATCCCACAAGGCCAGTCACCGAGAGTCACGACTTCGATCTGAACGGACACAGCGACTACTTCGATGCCGTGATGGGCTTTGGATGGGCCTACTACAATCTTCTGCCCGACAGAATCCGCCAGTACCAGAGTTACTTCTTCGACACCAACAAGATGTGGGACCGCAAACGCCCCCTCATGAACGACGAGTGGCTCGATTTCCACGGCGCGCATTCGTCGAGCTCGCTGGTAGGAGATCTCTCCTACATCATATCCGACTATCCCGACGTCCGCAGCTACTGGATGAGATACGTGGACGCGCAATCCGGTTACCTCGGAATGGCCGAGGCACGCAAGCTGCGTGGGATCGCAGGGATGATCGTCCTCGGCGACCATACAAGTTACCTCGAATTGCCTGACGGTAGTTACAAAGACGCTCCGGAGTTGAAGGAATTCCTCCACAAGAACTTCCAGGAGTTGGTGATCGTTCCGGTGGACTGGTTCCCCGGCCACGATGCCTCAAAGCCTTTCATCAAGAAGTTCATCGTCATGAACGACCATTCCTACGACCAGACGGTCACCGTGGCGTGGGACCTGAAAGTGCGGGATGGCAAACGTCTCGATCATGGCAACATCTCGCTCGACCTCGCTGCCTTCGCCCACCAGCGGGGGGGCGTAAAGGCCAGGCTTCCGGAGGTTACCGGTAGTGTTCAGGCAGATCTGAGTATCCGTCTGCTCAACAAGAAGGGCGAGGAGCTTTACTCCGATACGTGGCCCTTCACGGTGGGCAGGAAAGCTCGCTTCGGCGACCTCCCCAGGTGCCAGATGTGGGAGGCAGAGGCACACAATCTGAAGATCGCAAAGCGACTCGGATTGAACGTCACTCAAGGAGACTCGCCCGGCGGGAAGATCACCATCGTGCCTGCCGGTTCAACACCGGATCGCGCGGAGTGGGAGAACCTTGAAGCTACAGTAAATCGCGGCGGATCGGTTTTGGTCCTCACGACAAACCACCTCCCAGAGAGGTTCTGTGGTGTTGACCTGAAGCTATCAGGAGTACCCACGAACACCGTTCACATCAACGCGACCGATCACCCGGCGTTCGTTGGACTTCACCCGCACGATGTCCGCTTCTGGGCGCCGGACTACAGGTTGGCAGAAGACTGTCTGGTCCGTCCGAACCCCGGTAGTTTCACAGTCCTTCTGGATACTGGCTATGGAGAACAGCAGGGCGGAAGCGGGATGGTGCTGGCTCCGATGATCGAGATTGTCGCAGGCAAAGGCCGAGCCATCATCACACAGTTGCCACTTCTGGAGAAGGCACACATTGAACCCTCGGCAGCGTTGATTCTCCATCGCCTTCTCGAGTACCTCAGCACAACAGCCAAGCCGCACCTGCCGGCCATCGTGGAAGGGGTAAAGATCCCCGGTTCAATGAGCGTGGTCCGCGCCAACTGGAAGGAGCTATCAGTTGCATCAATCTCGGCGGCTCTACTGGATGGGAACAGTGCCCGGCTCCAGAAGATTCTCGGTGAGCACGCAAAGGACATCAATGAGTACCTCAACGCCGGAGGCCAAGTCTACCTTCACAACCTTGCCCCTGCAAACGTGCAGGCTGTCAACGACCTGTGGGGCCTGGGGTTACAGGTGGAGGACAAACCGGCGGGAAGACTGTTGCTGCTGCCAACAGACCCAACGATACGCAATTGGATGTGGCATCAGAATGGGAAGGAGCTTTGGCCTCTGCACATCCTGCCGCGGCCGGTTTACGGCCAGTTGCTGCGCGGGATCAATCACTTTCAAACCTGCTGGTATCAGGATGGCAGGTGGGGCGCGATCCTCTCCAAAGCGCCTATCATCCAGACCCGGCTGATCTCGGCTGACCAGCGAGTCTCGACGCTCACCCACCCCGGCGGGTTGCTTGAGGCAAGCGTCGGTAAGGGGCGGGTCGTTTTCGACCAGGTGCTCTGGGATGCTGAACTGCCATCCTCCTATCTCGGCACACGCGCTACGGAATACATCAACCAGCTTCTGATGAACCTGGGTGTGGAGTTACATTCTTCCGGTGTGTCCTCAGGCTACATCGCAGACTGGTTGGTACTCGGCCCAATTCCGTTCCCGGAGCGTACTCCCGGCAAGGAAGACGCGGACTATCTGGGCGGAGAAGCTGACTACGTGGCAGTGGAGGGCAAATCCAGTAACAACCTGCAATGGTTCCGGGGCCGACTGGACATCGGAGCAGACGCCCGGGACAACATGGGCAAGCTCATGCCTCTCTCCGATCCAACGTTGGGCGTGAATTACGCCGTCGCCTACCTGCAGACCTACGTTGATTCTCCAACAGATCAGGACGCGACTCTCTTTGTCACCGCAGACGACACCGCCGTCCTTTGGGTCAATGGCGAGAAGGTCCTCGACGTAAAACCAATGGTATTCACCAGGGATTCAGCAGGCAACAACTGTCACCTCAGGAAAGGAACCAACCGTATCCTCGTGAAGACCGGCGACTACGGCGGGGGATGGGCCTTCCTGCTGAAGATGCAATCGAGTGCGAAGCTGCGGTGGCATGTTGCAAAAAACGAGTGATCGCCCTGGAGGAAACTGTGGAGATGGTGGCGAATATCCATAGTACGAAAGCTGGAGGCCTGAAGGGCTGAAAAGGAGAGAACTGCATGTTGGGCACAAGAGGGATCATCGCAGTTGGAGCTATCCTTGCGGTTGGCGCGACGACATGGTTGCGGCCATGCGCTGTGAGGGCACAGGGCACGCCGAGTCCCGAGGATCGCCAGAAGATCGAGGCTGCGATTCCGGCGAAGGCTCCTGTTGCGCCGCGCAAGCCGCGGAAGCTGCTGATCTTTGATCTGAACGTCGGCTATGGCGGGCACGGCTCCATCGTGACAGCCAACTACGCTTTCACGCTCATGGGCCAGAGGACCGGCGCCTTCGAAACGGTTGTCAGTCGCGACCCGGACGTGTTCAAGCCGGAAAGCCTCAGACAGTTCGACGCGGTATTCTTCAATAACACAGTCGGGAACTGCTTTGAGGATCCCGCTCTCCGGCAGAGCCTGGTCGAGTTCGTCTATGGCGGCGGCGGGCTGATGGGAGTGCATGGAACTTCGGTCGGCTTCACCCGGTGGCCGGGGGCGATCGAGGATTGGCCGGAGTTTGGCCTGATGCTGGGCGCGCGCGGCGCAAGCCATCTGGAAGCTGACGAGCACGTCCTCGCCAAACTTGACGACCCGACACATCCTGTGAATCAGCCCTTTGGCGGCAAAGACTTCGAGTATCGGGACGAATTCTTCCGCTTTGGTGAGCCTTACTCCCGACAACGGGTGCGAGTGCTGCTGAGCATTGACAACGAGCGCACGGCAAGGCTTCAGGGAAAGGACAGCGTGCACCGTTTCCGCGAAGACAACGACTACGCTCTCGCCTGGGTACGCAACTACGGCCGCGGCCGGGTGTTCTACTGCACCATGGCGCACAACCCGCACATCTTCTGGGACGGGAAGGTGCTGCCGTTCTACCTGGCCGCCGTGCAGTTCATTCTGGGCGATCTGCCAGCGCCAACCATTCCCAGTGGGAAATTGACACCTGCTCTCCGTGCTCAAGAGAAGCTGGGATGGAGGCTCGGAATCGAGGCATACACCTTTCACAAATACACGCTCTTCGAAGCTATTGAGAAGACGGCAGAGCTTGGCTTGCCGTACATGGGCGGCTTGAGTTTCCAGCAGGTGAGCAAAGACATCCCAAAGAACTTCGACCCTCAACTCACCGATGGCGAGTTGCAGCAGATTCGCTTGAAGCTGGATGCTGCTGGCGTCCGCCTTTTGACCTACTACATCCAGGATATCCCCACTGACGAGGCTGGTTGCCGCAAGGTGTTCGAGTTTGGCCGCAAGATCGGGATCGAGACCTTCATGTCAGAGCCGTCGCCGGCGGCGCTGGACACTATCGAGAGGTTCTGCGACGAGTACGACATCAAGGTCGCCCTCCACAACCACGATCGGAAGGCTTCGCCGCACTACTGGCGTCCTGAAGAGATCCTGAAAGTCTGCAAGGGTAGGAGCAAACGGATTGGAGCCTGCGCCGACCTGGGCTACTGGATGCGGTCTGGCATTGATCCCATAAAGGCCGCGAGGAAGCTCAAGGATCGGCTGATCACTGTACAGATGCACGACCTGCACGAACTGAGCGCCGAAGGCCACGACGTGCCGTGGGGAACGGGCGTCGGGAAGACGGAGCGGTTTCTGAAGGAGCTCCGCCGCCTGAACGTACAGCCCGTCATGTTCGGTCTCGAGTACTCCTACGACTGGCTCGACTCGACGCCAGAGTGCGCACAGAGCGCGGAGTTCTTTGGCAAGACGTGCATGGAGATATCGGAGGGGGGTGGGCGGTGAGCGGACATAAGCACAGGCATCACCACGAAATGAGTGCCCCAGCGACTCCGATCCCTCCGACAGAACCTATCCGTCCGATCAGCCGGATCGGTCCGACCCCCATCACCCGCCGGCAGTTCCTTCGAAACGCGGCCCTGGCATCGGGAGCAATGGCCGTTCCGTGGGTTGTCTCCTCCGCAGCGCGAGGCGCACCGGGCGCGGTGGCTCCCAGTGAGCGGATCACCGTCGGCGTCATCGGGATTGGGGCTATGGGCATGGGACACCTGGCCCACTGCCTGGGAACCCCAACGGTCCAGGTGCTGGGGGTCTGCGACGTGGACCGGGTGCGGCGTGAGGAAGCTCAGCGACGGGTTGAGGCAACCTACGCGGCCGAACGGGCCAGCGGCGCCTATCGCGGGTGCGCCGCCTACAACGACTACCGAGAGATGCTCGCGCAACCCGACCTCGACGCCGTCCTGATTGCCACTCCGGACCACTGGCACGCCCTGCAGTCGGTGGACGCAGCGAAAGCAGGCAAGGACGTCTACTGCGAGAAACCCGTGTCGCTGACGATCCAGGAGGGGCGACGGCTGGCTGAGGTGGTTCGCATTTACGCTCGCGTCTTCCAGACCGGGACACAGTATCGCTCCATGCCGAATACCCGACGTGTCTGCGAGTTCGTCCGCAAGGGGGGGCTGGGCAAGGTGAAGCAGGCTTTCGCTTTGTGGTCCATGGTCGGGGACTCGTATGTACCAGCGAGTTCTCCGCTGCCTGCTGAACCGGTGCCGGAAGGGCTGGACTGGGACCTGTGGGTCGGTCCCGCCCCGTGGCGTCCCTACAACAGCCGCTACCACCGGAACCCGCCCCCGGGCGTTGTGCCGTGGGCGTTCTGCGAGGATTTCGGCGCCGCCTCGGTGACGTGGCACCACTCCCACAGCGCCGACGTGATCCAGTGGGCGTTGGGTGTTGAGACGAGTGGCCCGGTGGCGATTCTCCATCCCGCCACCGGCGAGTTCCCAACATTGACCTATCGGTATGCCAACGGAACGCTGCTCCACCTGATAGACCACTGGGGCATGGTGAAGGACCCGTACAAGGCCGTTCCGGATACGTCCCGGCTGGAGGGCAACTTCGGCGGCGTGCTGGTTGGCGAGCGAGGCTGGGTCACAACGATGTATGGAGGCGGCCCCATCGAAGGGGAACCGGAAGGGATCTTCCAGGAGATGGGGTTGAGGAGCCGCGAAATCACGGGGGCAAACAACCATCACGCGAACTGGTTGGAGTGCATTCGCACACGGGGCCGGACGAGCACCGACGAGGAGATCGGCCACCGCTCAGCTTCCCTGGGGCATCTCGCGATCATCGCCTACAAGCTTCGGCGGTCGCTGAAGTGGGACCCGGTGAAGGAAGAGTTCCTCGGTGATGCAGAGGCCAACCGGCTTCGCTCCCGCGCGATGCGAGAACCGTGGCGGATGTGAGGTGGTATCCATGCGTCGCATAGGACCTATAACCGGTACCGCACTCCTGACCCTGTACAGCCTGACCGCCCTGTGGGCAGGTCGGGAGGGCGTTCCCCTCAACGACTACACTCGACTCGGCCAGCGGTTCACTGCACCCCAGGCATTCTACGGCCTGTGGGTCGTCGTGCCCAGTTGGCTGGACGCCGAAGGGGGTCTCACCCTCACTCTCTGGGATTCTCCGCAACGGACCAAGCGATTGGCACAGAAAGCGTTCACGAACATCGCCGACAACGCACGGGTCAGTCTGTTCCTGCCCAAAGCCCTGCCGCGCGGCGTGTACTACTGGGAGGTTCATGAACGCACCGGGCAGACGAAAGTCGGGTTGTATGGCGACACACTCGAAAGTGAAACGGAGGATTGCGCCTACTTCGATGGTGTGCCGGACAGGAAGCGGCGGTTCAGCTTCGGCACTACCCCAGCCTCTTTCCCCGGCACCGACACCTCGGAGCTGATCGCCGCGCTGAAATCCGCCGCAACGGTCGAGGACCGCATGGAGGTTTGCCGGCAACTGGCTGTGGTGGGGAAGAGCGAGGCCGTCCGGGCGCTGACAGACCTCCTGGAGGACGAACAGTTTTCTCACATGGCTCGCTACGCCCTGGAGCCGATGCCCTACGCCGCTGTTGACGCTGCCCTGCGGGGCGCCCTGAAGAAGTCGAAAGGCCCGGCGCTGGTTGGCATCATCAACTCCATCGGAAAGCGGCGCGATCCCGGGGCTGTCGGTTCTCTCGATAGGCTGCTGCATGACCCCCATTCGGAGGTCGCGTCAGCGTCAGCCATCGCTCTTGGCAAAATCGCGACTCGCGCGGCAGCCAACGCGCTGGAGAGAGCCATGGGAAGCGCGCCGGCCGGAGTCCGGTCTGCTGTCTACGAAGGCAGTCTGGATTGCGCAGGCAAGCTCACCGCGCAAGGTCAACGCCACAAGACGATAGCGATCTACGACAAGCTCTGCACACCGGAGAGGCCGATCGCGGTTCGCGTTGCCGCAATGCGGGGCGCCATCGTCGCACGGCAGGCCAAAGCTCTACCTCTGCTGATCGGGCAACTCCGCGGCACCGACCCGGGTATGGTCAATGTCGCTCTGTGGGTCGTCCAGCATGAACTGCCCGGCGCGAAGGTGACCGAAGCCCTGGCAGCAGAGTTGAGCAAACTGCCTTCCGAAAGACAACTGCTGCTGATTCAGGCGTTGGGCAACCGTGGAGATCGCGCGGCGCTGCCCGCGTTGTTGGCTGTCGCGAGGAGCGGCGACAGACCTGTCCGTCTGGCCGCTCTGCGCGTTCTTCCCAATATCGGGGATGCCTCCGCCGTTCCCGCTCTGGTCATGATGCTGGTGGAGTCCGACGCTGAGGTGTCTCAGGCGGCGCGGGAGGGTCTGGCTGCCTTACCGGGCAGGGAAGTGGGGGCAGCCGTGGCGTCACTGCTCGACAGCTCCGAGGATCGTTC
>JACQGJ010000666.1 GCA_016199605.1 Armatimonadota bacterium
GTCCTCACTGGAATTCACTCGCCGGGAGCTTTCAATTGACGCAGTGCAAGTCATCCGTCAGCAGCGACGCGAGATCAACTACAACATTGCATCCTCGCAACGGGAATGGGAAGCCATCACCTTTGGCGAGCCGACAAGCGGGCCTCGCCTGGAGGCACAAGCCCCAACGCCGGAGTCGGTTGCTGAGCATGTTAGAGGAACCCGCGGAAATCGGTTTCGTCATCTCAACCGCAATCTGAGCCGTGAACTGGCGGGGATGCAGGCCTATCTGGAAGAGGACACAAAGCGACAAGTCTTGGCCTTAGCCTTCAGACATCGCTGGACTCTGTTCTCCAGGCAGCAGCGGCAGGTCCCGGACCGAACCCAGCAAGTGATCGATGAGCTTCGAAGAGAAGCCTGGAACAAGGTACCTTAAGACCCCATATACAAAGCGACATCGAACCGAATCCTTCTACTGAGTGGTAGATCATGAACAGCACAATAGACAAGACCTTGGGGGAATTGGCTGAGTTGGTGGGAGGAGAGCTTTCGGGGGATGCAAATATCCGCATTACCGGAGTCTCAGGATTGGAGACAGCCCAGGAGGGCGACATCGTTTTTGTCGAAAACGAGAAGTGGATCCAATCAGCGATCCAAAGCCCTGCGACTGCCATCATCGCTCCCTGCCGCGCCTCCGTAGAGGACAAGCCCGCTATTGTCATCAAGAACCCTCGCCATGCGTTTGTCCGCATTCTTCAACTTTTGGCCAGCAAGCTGCCTGCCACGGAGGGGATCGATCCCTCGGTGCGAATGGGATCGGAGGTTCAACTCGGCGAGCGAGTTTCCATCGGTCCTCTGACAGTCCTCGGGAACAACGTGAAAATCGGGGCCGACGCGTGCGTTGGCCCCCTCTGCTACATCGGCGACGATACTGCAATAGGTGAGGGCTGCGTCCTCCATGCGCAGGTAACCATCAAACACGAGGTTACTCTCGGCAGCCGGGTCATACTCCATAGTGGTTGTGTCATTGGCACTGACGGATTCGGGTACTTCCAGGAGAGTGGCCAGCACCAGAAAATGCCACAGATTGGAACAGTGATCATCCACGAGGATGTCGAGATCGGCGCCAACACGACCATAGATCGAGGCACCCTGGGACCCACTGTCGTCGGAGCGGGCACGAAGATTGACAACTTGGTGCAGGTCGCCCACAACGTGCAGATTGGCAAACACTGCATCATCTGCGCTCAGAGCGGCGTCTCAGGCAGCACGGTCATCGGTGACGGCGTCGTCTTGGGGGGGCAAGTGGGCATCGGTGACCATATCAAAATCGGGAACCGCGTCGTTGTGAGCGGAAAGGGAGGCGTGATCAGCGACCTGCCGGAGGACGCTCTTGTGTCCGGATATCCTGCCGGTCCGCATCGAGAGAAGATGAAAGTCGAAGCCGCCATTCGTCGGGTACCAGAGCTTCTCAAGACAGTTCGCGAATTGAAACGGGAAGTCGAGGACCTGTCGCAGAAATTGGCACTAACACAGCAGCGTTAGCCCATGCCGAATTCGACCTCTCCCTTCGGATCTAACTGTTCTCTTGTCTTCGCCGCAATCGCGCTCGTCTGGAATTCCTCTTCCGTCGCGGCAGTAGACGCTCGCCCCTCTTCGGGGCTTTTTTCCGCACAACTCGTTGCCGGCCCTGCCGGGACACCTCTTGCCACCGTCTTGTTCCGCGATAGACCACTGATTCGGTTCCGGTCTGCTGGCCCGCCGCCACCCCTGCAACTGGCAACCGCAGTTGCCGCAAACCTTCAACAATTCTGTGAAGCCAACGGGCAGACGGAGCAGTTGCGAATCGTTCGGTCCGGTCGCGACGCGTCGATCTGTGCGCTGGACACGCCCTTGATCCCCATCTCGGAGGCCGAGGCCGCTACGAATCACACGACTTCCGCCGACCTTGCGGCGCTGTGGATGAAGGCGCTGGTAGAAGCGCTCAACTCTCCGTGGCTGTGGGTTGGCTCGGTCACAATTCCGTCGGGCGAAGATTTTCCCTTGACACTTATGACCAACCAGAATTCGGATCCAGGTTGCGACTCCTACGCCCCGAAGGTCGTGGAGGTTCGGGCGGGAAGCAACCCCAGGGAGCTGATCTTGCACGGCCTGCAGCCCGGCAAAACGAAGGTCCACGTGATCTGCGGCTCGGCTCAGGGTGGCTTTGAGGTCACGGTGCAAAGGCGAGCGGGGGCACTGTTGAAGTCGCCGACCGTGACCCTGTTCGGTGGGAAAGTTAACATGGGTCAGTGCATGAAGGCACTGCAGAATGCCTTTGTGGTGTCAGCGCAAGTGGAGCCCGGCGCCCGGATGGACCTTGGGAAACCCATTGACGGGGGATCCACGGTCCTGGCCGAGGTGAAGGAACTCCTCGTTCCCCTTGAGATCACCGGCCAGTACTACTATCCGGTTCGGGCCTCAATCTCCGTGCCCGTCCAGTTTCAAGATTACCCCCAGAATAAGCCAACCATGCTCTGGGTGAGCAATAATCCTGAGAGGATTCGGAACATGGGAGAGCTCTTCGAGCAGTCACTCGTGGCCCGGCAACCGGTTCGCTTTCTCTTCCATCACAAGAACGATCTGTCCCAACCGTGCGATTTCGTCATGGAAGTTATGAATCAGACGGAGCAGGAAAGCAGCCTCGTTGTGGTCGAGTCCTCCGCCGGTCCTACGGGCAGCGAGATCCAGGCCGGACACGTGGCAGGTCTCAACTACCTGCGACAGAGGCAGGAGGGCTCAGGGTATCTGCTGACTCTCCCGGGCAGAAGCTGCTATCGCCTCGGCACCTACACCATGAATCCCGGAATGGTCGTGAGTGGTTTGTGGGAGTTGACCAACCAGGGAGAAGGCGAGCTCTGGTTTCAGTGTCGAGCTGTGCCCAAAGGTTTCGGGCAGACGATCACTCCTCTCGGTAACTTTGAGACTCCTCCGCAGGGCTCCTCCCACACCTATCCTGAGGTAGAGCGTGTCCTTGAGACGACCCACGAAGTGGGCGGCAGGTGGACCTTTATCAACATCGGCGACAACGCAACCCCAAGTCGCGATGGGAAAAACAACCTTGCCGGCAACTATGGCGTCCTCTACCGCGTTAACTTGAGGATCACCAATCCTCTCCCGCAGCAAGCCGAGGTTGCCGTCACCTTTTCCCCGACCGGGGGAGTTGCTCGCGGGGTGTTTGCGTTTACCACCGGGGATAGGAATGCAATCGAGTGGATCGAGGTTCCGACCTGTGTGCCTCCCCACGAGTTCACTCTCAAAAAACTGACCGTCCCTCCCCAGGGAGAGCAATCCCTTTCCTTCATGACAATACCGGAGTCCGGCTCGAACTACCCGGTGAGAGTCGTCGTTCGGCCCGGCTAAAGAGGAGTCACTATGAGAATATCAGCGCACGATTACATCTTTTCCTGCCGGGACCTTTCGGGCGCCCAGACTGTGCCGCTCTTGGAGCAAGCCGGACTCTTCGGCATCGAGGTGATGCAGAGCGACCTTGTAGGGGAGGCGGGTCGCAAGCTGCAGGAAGCTCTCGCGGCTTCCACGGTGGAGGTGATTGGCTTCTCGCACAACGTCAATTGCGATGCTCCAGAAGGTCTCGATGGGGCCCTTGAGGAGATTCAGTCAGCCTTGCCCCTCGCTGCGCAGCTCGGAGGCAAGCACCTTGGATTGTCCGTGCTCAGCTCCCAACCCAATCCACATCCCCCAGCTCTCAGGGACCAGCAGGCGCGGGCGGTAAGGCGTATCTCCGAGGCAGCCTCCAGGTTCGGTTTTCGTCTCAACCTCCACACCTATGCCCCCGACGGAGAAGATCGGTTTCGGAAGGTCCGGGAATTGGCCGAGTTGCTCGATGAATCCGTTTTGGACCTGGGGCCCGATCTCAACTGGCTCACGCGTGGGGGCGCCGATCCCGTCGACTTCCTCAGGTACTTCGGCAAACGAGTCCGATTCTGTCATCTGCGTGACGAGAAGCAGGGCGTCTGGACCGATGCTCTCGGCGAGGGAGAGTTCCCCTTGGTCGAGGTCATGAGAACGATGCAGGAGTGTTGTGCGGTAGATGAATGCGTCATCGAGTTGGCCCTACCGGGTGAGCGAGTTCAGTCTGTAGACCTTGTGGACATACATCGCCGCAGCCTTGAGGCCTTGAAGCGCGCGATAGATCAACCTTGATACAGATGGACGTGTCATGGGGAGCACAACGGAAACGGGGGAGGAAAGGCGTGGCATTGAATACAAGGGGATTCTTCATCGCCATGATGGTGTTGACAGCGACCGCGGGATCTGTCACCGCGGACCTCACAGCGGAGGTGAGGAGGACTCCTTCCGGACCCAGGTTGTATGTTAACAACCGTCCCACGGCCCCGACCATGTTCTACGTCAGCCTCTGGCACGTGCCGGAACTGACAGAGGGCGCACAGAGCGAGATAAGGCTTGCAGGGAAGAACGGGGTGAGCATCATCTCCTTCGCAATCTGGGGTCTGCCCTGGTTCAAAGAGGGCGAGTCCCCCGATTTCTCGAAGCATGACGTGGACGTGTGGGTGGAGAAAGCTCTGGCGGCGAATCCTAACGCCCTGTTACTCCCACGGTTTCCTACCGACTGGCCGCCTGAGTGGTGGAGGAAGGATCACTCTGAGGACGAGATGCTCTTCGGCGACGGAAAACGGAATGGACCGGCGAGCATCCATTCGGCGGCGTGGCGGCGAGACGCTTCCCGGCAGATAGCGATCCTTGTGAAGCACCTGGAGGAGAAGTACGGAGATCGCATCGTCGGCTATCATCCGTGCGGTCAGACGTCTGCAGAGTGGTTCTTCGAGGGAATGTGGGATGGGAGGCTGGCAAGTTGCGAGGGCGCTGCGCGAGAGGGGTTTAGAAGGTTCCTGAAGGGAAAGTACGCAACCGTTGACGCACTCAGGCAAGCATGGCGAGAGGCCGGCATCACGTTCGAGGAGGTCGTGCCTCCGTCGGAGACCGATCGAACACAATCAACTCACAACGCTTTTCGCGATCCCGCGGTTGAGCGAAAAGTCATTGACTTCTACGAGTTTCAGAATGCCGACATGGCTGAGGCCGTGAGTGAGATGTGCAAGGCGGTGAAGGAGGCGGCTCCCCGAAAACTCGCGGTCGCGTTCTACGGCTATCATTTTGAGTTGGCGGGGGCGCCGCGTGGGTTGCAGTCCAGCGGTCACCTCGGGCTGGGTCGTCTTCTGAAGTCGCCCTATGTGGATATCCTCTGTTCACCGGTCGCTTATGGTGACAGACAGCCGGGCGGCGGCGGGTTCTTCATGGCGCCCGTCGATAGTGTGCTGCAAAGCGGCAAGTTGTGGCTGGTGGAAGATGACACGCGTACCCACCTCTCCGCGCCCGACGCGGCCCCTGGCAGGTGCGCGGACGGGAGGGAGACACGCGGTGTGCTCGCCAGGAACTTCTCGCATATCCTCACGCGAGGGGCGGCGTTGTGGTGGATGGACCTACCCGGCCAGGGATGGTTCAACGGTGAGGAGACATGGCAGCATTTGGGGAAGCTGAAGGAAACCTATCAATCCAACCTTTCTCGTTTCAAGAGGTTCCGCCCGGAGATTGCGGTCATCGTTGACGAGAGAAGCTGCCTCTACACCCACCCGTCGCCGGGGGTAACCGCGCCGCTGCTCGACACTTTCAGAAGGCAGTGGTATCGTATCGGCGCACCCACGGGAATCTACATGCTGGAGGATCTTGTGGGAGGGAAGGTTCCTCCTGCGAGGATGTACCTGTTCTTGGACACGTTCCGGCTGGATACAAATCAGATTGCAGCGATCAAGCGGCAGGTGTGCCGGAAGGGATGCACGGCGGTGTGGATGTACGCTCCGGGCATCGTGCGCGGCAGCCGGTTATCCGAGCAGTTCGTGTCAGAGGTCACAGGCCTCAAGCTGAAATCAATCAGCACGGGTGACGGGAGTCTGCTGCTGGAGGAGACCCACGAGGAGTTCTCTGCGGAGCATCCGCATCTCACGCCCACCTTCGCGGTGGCAGATGATAAAGCCCGCGTCCTCGGGAGGTATGTTCAGGGGGGCGAGGTCGCCGTCGCGCAGAAGTCAGTGGGAGGCTGGAACAGCGTTTATTGCGGGACGCTCCAGTTGCCGAGCAGGCTTCTGCGGACGCTGGCAAGACAGGCTGGAGTGCATATTTACAGTGACCAGAATGATGTGGTTGCGGCGGGAAACGGCTTCGTCAGTCTGCACGCTTCCTCCGACGGCCCGAAGGTCTTGCGGATGCCTCATGCAGGCCGTTTGCAGGAAATCGTGTCGGGCGAGGCGATGGGGCCGGCCTCGGTCTTCACGTTCGAGATGAAGCGAGGCGATACGAGAGTGTTCAGGATCATCAATTGAAAGGGAGGATTGACATGAGGACGCACAGGTCGAGGTTTGCTGGATTGGCCTTCGCCATTATATGGACAGCCAATGTCGCTGTGGCTCAAGAAAGCCGGGAAGGTTTCATCACCCTCTTCGACGGTAAGACGCTCGCGGGATGGCACGTGGGCAGCAAGACGGGGCATAGCGCGACGAGCGACCATAAGAGCGGGGGCAGGTGGGTTGTCGAGGACGGAGCCATCGTGGGCAGCCAGGACATTCCGGGCAATGGGGGCATCGTCATCACTGACGAGCAGTTTGGCGACTTTGAGGTCGTGCTGGAGATGAATAACGACTTCGGACCGGACAGCGGGTTGTTCCTGCGCAGCACCGAGGACGGCAAAGCCTGGCAGGCGATGATTGACTACCACGCGGGCGGCAACCTGATGGGTATCTATGGCGAAGGTCTCGGGGGCAACCCTCACGTTCGGAATTTCAGCTTCGGTGAGAAGGTCACAGAGATCCACCCGCAGGAAGCGCCGGTGCCGTTGCCGGTACTGCCAGAGTCATGGCCGAGTTTCTGGCGGCACGGACAGTGGAACGAGTTACGCGCTCGTATCGTCGGCAATCCGCCCGCCATCACCACGTGGATCAACGGCGTGAAGTTCATGGAATGGACCGAAAAAGAGAAACGACATTCTGACACCGGCGGCATTGCGCTGCAAGTCCACGGTGGAGGCGACTTCACCAAACAGTTCGTGCGCTACCGCAGCATCCGCGTAAAGAAACTCACAACACAGAAATGAGAGAGCGGTAACGGGGTTCCGTTTGCGCCGAT
This sequence comes from Armatimonadota bacterium, assembly GCA_016199605.1. GTDB lineage: Bacteria > Armatimonadota > Abditibacteriia > CG2-30-59-28 > CG2-30-59-28 > JACQGJ01. The sequence continues at coordinate 7,177 of JACQGJ010000666.1, forward strand.
CGGCGCCGTCGCTCGCAGGAACTCACGGGAGGAGTCTCAACCACGATGTGCTCTAACACAAAAGCCCCGCGATCGTTCGCGCCCATCCTGTTGGTCGGACTCGCTGCGTGGGCCACAAAGGTACGATCCGACCCATGGAGCCTGTCGGCGGACGGGCGAGCCGCAACCCTCACGACGCGAACCATGCGCGCCTCCTTCCGTGACGGCGCCCTGGTCGGGATCGA
>JACQGJ010000667.1 GCA_016199605.1 Armatimonadota bacterium
CTCCGACGGAGTGGCAAATTGCCCCAGCCGGTTCCTGTCCGCTTGCGTCTTCGCCAGGTCCAATCCCTTGTGAAGCTCCTGGCGAGTTGTTTCCAGTCGGTCGTGAGTTATCATTGGCTACAACCCAAGCTCAGCAAGTTCATCAATTCGATGCTCCCAAACCCAGTCAATCCCTTCGGCGGCTTCGTAGCCAAGATAACCGCTGTCGAAGTAACCGCACAGGAAGAGGATATACCGGACGCCGTTCCCATGTCTCTTTCGCAACTGACCGATCTTGGTGGCTTCTTCCTTTCTTCGTTTGTTCGTGTTCGTGAAATCACCAGCGGACTTCGCTTCGATCATCAAAGGCATGGCGCCGCGTTTTGTCTTGTGGGGCATCACCACTGCATCAACCGGGATGTTCACCGTCGTGTGATCTTCCTTCAGCCCGGGGATATTGAGTCGGAAGGCAAACACTCCTCGCGGCATCGTGTCGAGCGTGACCTTCCCTGTCATGTCCGTGTAACCACGCGCCTCAAACCACTCCTTGATCTTGCCAAGCTGTCTTCGCTCTTGCGCGTTTCGAACGATGGGATCGGCATTTGCGCCACAAAGCCGATCGGCTACGATCGTCGCGGCTCGGAAAACTTCCTGCTTTGTGGGGTTGCTATCCTGTCCAAGCCACGGGAAGATGTCCACATCGGCAAGCCTCTCAACCATCGCGATCATCTTCTGCAGGTTGTCATCGAGCGTCGCTTGCCTCATTTGCGGCGGGAGTCGCCCTTCCTTTTCCATTGTATTCACAAGCGATTTGGAGACACCGGCGAGACCGACCAAGCGGTCGCGCGCAATGGGTGGAGCGGTACACATCCGGAGGGCGAAGAGAATATCGGGGTTCTCCCGCAACTCTATTGGTGTGAAATTCCGGAGGTGGTTCGTTCGTGCGAGCATGGACTTTACGTTTTCTGTCGCCTTCGCTCGCTCCTCGCGATATGTCTTTGGAGCGAACTGGATGAACCAGTCATTGTACAAATCAACCGAACGAGCAATATCTTCCTTCCAGCGGTTTGGCTTGTCGAGGTTGACTGACAATCGAGAAACTCTCCTTACAAGAAACTACGGGATACGGGTGTCCCTCGCCATCGCCATTTTCACCAATCGACTTTCCCTCCTACGCCACCACCCGATGATGCGCGAGCATCACCATCGACGCTCGGAGGTCCCCAAATGCCACGCACAACACCACGACCGCATCCCTCCGCGGATTCCGCCCGTGCCAGAAATCCGGCAGTCTCAGGCCGAGGGCGCCCATGGCAATCTCAAGAGTGCGCGAAGGAGTTTTTCCACTCGCGCAAGGGTTGACTCCGAGCCCGCAGGCCCCTGGTTGAACACGTTGTCAGAAAGGATCAGGACAGGTCGCTTGCCTGCCGGTTCATGTCCTGCCGTTTCCCCAAGGTCTGCAAACCAGACTTCTCCTCGGAATACGCTCACCGTGGCTTCCTGACGTTTCCGTCTTCCGTCCATGTCTCCTCCGGATCAAGACCGTCCATCAGCGTCGCATCCCAAGCAGCCCGTTCTTGTTGCAGTCCCTCCCATGCGTCCGGGTCCTGACGCAAAGCAGCATAATCTGCATTGATCTGCTCCAAGAGGCGATGGCGTTGATAGTGTTCAACCGCTTGGTCGAGCACTTGCTGCAAGCTCGACTTCTGCGAGACGGCAAGTTCTTTCAGTGCATTCAGTGTCTCGGGGCGAATCCTTACTGTTGTGCTGACCATGTTGGTTCAACTCCCTTCTCGCCGCCGAGTATACGATCCTGTAACGGCATTGTCAACGCGAGCGGGGGTCTTACGATGCGAACTCCTCCGCCACCTCCGACGCAATCCGCGCCCATTCCCACAGGTGCTTCGGTTGGTAGCGCACGGTGCTGATGTCTTTCATGATGATCTCGACGTGCATCCCACGGAGACGGTCGAGCGTCCTGCGAAGGTCACTCCGGACGAAGTCGGTGTCCCAGTTGTTCTCGATGAAGACGGCGGGGTTGGGTTTGAGGGAGAAGACGTAGTCGGCCCCGACATTGTCGGCGGCTTCGTCCAGATCAATCCACGGACTCATGGAGATCTTGCGCAGGTTTGAGACGTTCTTTCTCAGGATGTCCACCTTCTTGTGGAGCGGTTCACAGCATCCATAGTAGGTCAGCCCGAAACGATTCAGCCAGCGGCATTCGTACTGGAGCGCGAACTCCTCGTGCATCGCCGGGGAGACTTCGGAGAAAATCTGGGACATCGTGCGTCCCCACATGTCCTGGGGCCGAATCCTCTTCGGGTCGCAGTCCACCGGGGGGAGGTCGTCCGTGTACTGGGGACCGCCGCCCGAAACAGTTTCGTTGTTGAGGTCCAGCAGGTTCAGCTTCTCATACTGACCCAGTCGGTGGAGGTGAGCGGCGAACAGCCGGTCTATGATTCTGTGAACGTACTGCGGTCGGGTGTGCATGTCCATAAGGATCTCCTCCACGCCGGTCAGGCGCACGAGTAAATCCCACGGGGCGATGCTCATCCCCTTCATGCCGACTTTCTCGACGGGAAGGATCCCATTGAAGATATCATTCAGCATCGCGTGATTGCGATCCCAGGCGGCTTCGTCAAGCGTGACCTCGGGGAACTTTATCTTTTCAACGTCGCTCTCGTCCCGAATCTGAATGTGGTAGCGGCGGGAGACAACGCTGCTGGTCTCATCAGTCTTCGCGATGTCAACCTTCTCCCAGAGTCCATCCCCGGTATCGTGAACCACCGGAGGGACAGGGATGAACGATTGCACGACGAGGTCGCCGGGCATATAGTCCCACTGGTACAGCTCATGGCGCAGAGCTCTCTCAAGACTCTGGCAGAGAGGGTCGCTGCACTGGAGCTTGAGTTCCTCCCCCACCTCCATCTCATTCCAGGGAATCTCGAAGATCCACACCATGGGACGGATGGACGCCAGCATGTTGAGCTTTGTCCAGAGCTTTATTCTCTCCCGCTGAATTGGGAGTGCTGCGATCTCCGCTTTCCTTTTCGCCAGTTCTCGCAGCACTCGGAGGTCCCGTTCGGGGATGCTGTCTTCATTTCCAGGGTTTGCAGTTGCCATTGGTCGTGCCCTCCCAAGTCTGCAACCTCCCGCCCAATTCCCTCAACGCGGTTCTCTTCCAGCGACAAGCTGCCGACGCGCTGACCGATCCGAACGTCGCCTTTCATCGCTGAATCCACGGTGGCCTTGTGAGACGCCCTTGGCTGAATCGAGAGACTCGATCGACGGTGATGAGAACCGGACCGAGTTTATGTTCCCGTCATTCTTCAGCGCACGAACCAGCGGATCGCGTGGTGGGCCTGGCTCTCCCGGAATTCGAGTGTATAGGGATCGCACAGCCAGCGGGCGACGAGACCGTCGGTGCGCACCATCAGCCACCCGAAGTCCCATCCCCGGGTCTGGTAGCGCAAGGGAACGGCCGGTGTGACGCGCACCACCGGCTGGGTTCCCGCGCAGAAGAGTTTCCGCTCGGTGCTGTAGTAGCCGGGGCCTGTATGCACGAACACCTCGTGGTCCATCGCGCTGCCCAGATCCTCGCAAAGGCCGCGGAGGGCCACTTTGATCTCCGCGCCCTCGGAGAAGGCCGAGATCAGAGCGTCCAGCGATCCGTCGACGACCGTCCCATCGACCTCATGTGCGAAGACCTGCCTCCATCCATCGCGCACGAAATAGCGGAAGACCTCGAAGTCGTAGATGAAATTGCTGCTGGGCGCATTGGTTCCGGAATCCCACGCATCGAGTTGGTGATACTTGGGCATGTCGCTGTGGTCATCCAGGGGCGAGGCCCCCGGCGAGGCCGTCACCGGGACGCCGTCCAGGTAGGGGCGAGCGATGGCCTGCCGTCCGTCCTGGTTGTACAGGAAGAACGACATTGAGGGCCGCGGGCCGAACCCGTCCGGCGGGCTGATCGGCATACGCAGATTCATGATTCCGGCGACCCAGCGGTCTTCGAGCAGATAGGTGACACGAAAATCGCTCACCTCCTGCACGAGCTCATGATTATCAGATCCCGGCTCGAGGTGTTCATGGTGCCGGAACTCCGTGTATATCCGCAGGTCCGCACCGTTCCGAATGGCCGCCTGCAACGCAGCCTGGCTTCCCGCCGTAACCGTGAGGTCCTTAGCCAGTTCCAAAGACATCTTCCAACCGTCCATACCCTAATCTCCTATCGCCAGCGTGCAACAACGGATGACCGACACGCAGTCTTCGTAGCACCAGAAGGCAAGGACGACCGTCCCGTCGGTCAGCCGCGTCAGGCAGGGGGCGCCGAAACGCAGGACATTGAAGTTGTGGGCCATGTTCTGAGTGGAGGCGGTCAATCCGGCAGCCTCATGGCCCCACAGGGGCAGTTCGGCTTCGTTCACCCAGCGGTTGCCGTCGAGACGGCAGAGATTCGCCCACAAGCCAGGCCTGTCCATCCGCCGGTAGACGCACAGGACTCTGCCGTCGTCCAGTGCAAGCGGAGTCAGCGTCTGCCCCTGCAGCCCCGTCGAAGCCGGCGAGGACCAGCTTCGACCGCCATCGGCGCTAATCACATACTGGTTCGGGCGGTCGGTTTTGGAGTCGTCGTCGTAGGCCCAGGCCGTCGCCAGCAGACGCCCGTCCGACAACTCCACGACCTTCGATTCCCAGAAATAGACCCGCCCGGTCGACTCGGTCATGACGTCCAGGTAGTCAGGCCAGGTGCGTCCCTGATCGTGGGAAACCAGTGCAATCATGCGGATCCCGTTCGGGCAGTCACCATTCCACCCCTGCCAGGTTTGGGTCGGGATCAGCCAGCGCCCGTCGCGCAGTACGGTAATCGGGCAGCACAACTCGAAGCAGGGACCTACCAGCGGGGGGTCGATCGGCTCTGGCCCGGTCCAGGTCTTGCCTCGGTCCTTCGAGCGAAGCAGCAGCAGTTCCGTCGGCGCCAAGCCCAGGGTCTCGTGACTGGCCAGACCCTCGTCCGGGTGGTCGGCCCTGTCGTGCCGGATCATGAAGACGGCCAGGTCGCCGCCGGGCAGCGCCGTCAGGCGCGCGCAATCCGAGGTTAATCGATCCGGCGTCCCGCCATGCAGCGGCCCTTCATGTTGCCAGCTTTCGCCCTGATCAATTGAGCGAAACAGGTGCGTGCGCAAGTTCACTGCCTCAAACGCCTCACCCAGCACTACCGTGGCCAGCATCTCGCCGTCCGGTAGCACGGCCACCGACGGGAAATAGGCGTGTATGCTGCGTACGTGTGGTTTGGGATTTCGATACAACACTACAGTCTTCAGGTTCTCAATTGGGTGCATCTCTTTCCTCCAGGTACGTGTATTTTGTGTAGTGCAGAGAATCCGAGCCCGACGCTCTCGATCAGCGTTCGAGCGACATCAAGTCCTTCGTCAGCGCCTTCCCGGAACCGCGACCGGGGCCATACCGGCCAAAGCAATAAACTCGATTTTCATGGCAGTTTGCTCCTTTGCCTACTTCCCCCTCACAGTGAAGAAGGTCCCGACCACGTCCCGCATTTCCAATCCGTTCTCGCCCGTCGTCGTCCGGTCGTACACCACAAGGGCCTTGTCCGGCCCTACGGCGACGACGCTGTTGTACGAGGACGTCTTGTCCCACGCGCCATCCCCGTAAGCGAAAGCACCCTTCCAGGTCTTGCCGTCATCGTCCGAAAACACCAATTCATTGCCGGGCCGGCCATAGGTACAGACAACGATCCCATTCTGCAGCACGCACAGAGTCGGCCACACGCCCTTGTCGGCAATTGGCGCCGGCGCGGTCCACGTCTGGCCCTCGTCGCTGGAGCGCGACACGTACAGCGGCGTCGGCGGGATGCCCGGCCAGCCGCCCGAACGCATGACGCAGAGGATGTCGCCGTTGGCTGCCCGGGCCAGATCCGCCTCGCACAGGCCCTCCTGGCCGATCTTCGGGTCGTAGCCCACGGTGACTGGCCGCCCCCAGGTCTTGCCCTTGTCCGAAGAGAACACCACAATCGTGCGGTACTTGACGAACCCGGGCTCGCCGTAGCCCTCGGACCTGGCCGTGTCTCCTGCATAGTTGCCGTACATCGTCGCCATGATGTCGCCATTCTTGAGCCGGAGGACCCCGTGGTCCATCAGAAAGCCCTGGTTGACCTCCTCCGGGCCGCCGTCCCCGCCGCACGGAACGGACAGTGGAATGTCCAGCACGCTTTGCTCCACGGTGAACGTTTCCCATCCGTCCAGAGAGCGTCGCTGCTCGAGGGAGTAATTGCCCTCCGGCAGCTTCTTGGTCGCGAACGCCAGGCTGACCACCTCTCCGTTCTCCAACTCGATCGCCGCATTGGCCGGGCTGCGCGGCCCGTCCTGCCAGGTCCGCCCGCCGTCCGTGGACCAGCGCCCCGCGTTCGGCAAGTCCCCCGCGACGACCGCAATCCGGCCGTCCGCAAAGCGGAACGTCGCCGTGTACGATCCGCCGGGCTGGATCACCACCGTCTTACCCACCTGCACCTTAAGCCCTGGCACTTTCGGCGGCAAGATCTTCATCGGCTTGACCTCCCTGACCTGGGAACGCATGAGCTGCCACAGCCCCTCCCCGGTATCGCCCGACGAGCCCGCCCCAAACTGCACGGCATTCCGCTGACCCTCGGCCGCCTGCTTGAACTTGCCCTTCCCATCGATCGCCAGCTTGCCGTCCACGAACACCTGCACGTCCTCGCCGCGGATCGCCACGCGGTAGGTGTGGAACTCAGCCGTGGTGTCCATCGCGTAGTCCAGCTTAGCGTACCACAGGCCGATGC
>JACQGJ010000668.1 GCA_016199605.1 Armatimonadota bacterium
CCGTGCTATCCAAACGACCAGACTGAACGGTTAGGAGTATTTTATCGACCTGCTTTTCTACCACCGCTTCCTCAAGTCGCTGGTGGCCTTCGAGCTGAAGGTCGGCCCGTTCGAGCCTGAATTCGCCGGGAAGATGGATTTCTACCTGAACCTGCTCAACGACAAGGAACGCGGCCCCGAAGACAACCCATCCATCGGCATCATTCTCTGCGCCGAGAAGGATGATGTGGAGGTCGAGTACGCTCTCAGAAGCAAGCAGAATCCCATCGGCGTTGCGGAGTATCAGCTTCAATCGAAACTGCCGGTCGAACTCAAAGGCAAACTGCCGACACCAAAGCAACTCACCGACGTGGTCAGGATAGCCTTTCCCGCAAAGGTAGAGAAACGGTCATGAGCGCGCCATCACGGTAGTTGCTCGCCGAGTTCTGCAAGTTGGAGAAGGAGGCGGAGAAGATGCTGGGAGGGCTGGCGAACTCATGAACCACCTTCCCGCAGCTTGACCACCGCTGATGATTCGGGCATAATCCGGGTACACACATGGGAGGTGAAGGCGAATGGCTCACGCAACCGCCGAGAAATTTTACAATGAAATGATCGAACCTCTGCCGGTGCCCGAACGATTGAAACTGGCAACGATCATTCTCGAGCATATCCCCCAGCACGCGGTCATAGATTACAGTGAGGAGTGGTCGGAAGAGGACTACCGAGACTTTTCGGCCGCGTCGTGGGCACACATCTCACGAAGGCTGGAGGGGGAGGAGAGCGATGGTCAAACCGGGTGATATCGTAGTGGCTGATTTCGCTGGGGCGACTGGCGTCAAACGTCGCCCGGCGGTCGTCGTAACCACCGACCTGTACCATTCGCACCACCCGGATGTGATGCTCGGCGTGTTGACCTCGCAAGCTGCCACAGCCACGACCCCCACAGACTACGTACTGCAAGATTGGGCGGCCGCGGGACTACACGCTCCTTCCGCATTCCGCGCTTACGTCGGCACCTATGTCGCCTCGGCGCTCAAGATCATCGGTCACCTTTCCGACCGCGATTGGCAGGAAGTACAAACGCGCCTTGCACTGGCGTTGGCTGTGAACTGAGCAGTTGCGGACGTTAACATGTCGCTGGTGAGGTATCCAGGGGATGATGCGTGATCGCTTGGATCAAAACGTCCCCGGTTGCGGCCTGCACCCTCCGTGAGTATAATACCCGGCATGGCGAACACGAGCTACAGAGAAATCAAAGACTCCCTGACCCAACTCTACCTCGACGACCCGCGCCCGTGGCTGGTCGGGTTCAGCGGGGGCAAGGATAGCACGCTGCTCGCGTCGCTGATCTTCGACGCGGTGCAGTCTGTGCCTGCGGAGCAACGGAAGAAACCCGTCACGGTCCTTTGCACCGACACGCGTGTGGAGATTCCAGCGATTGCGGATATGGTTGAAGGTACACTGTCGCGGATGCGGAAGTTCTCGCGGCAGAACGATCTCAATATCGAGGCCCATCTCCTGAAACCCCCGCCGGAGCAATCGTTCTGGGTGAACCTCATCGGTCGCGGCTATCCGCCGCCCAATCGCACGTTCCGCTGGTGTACGCAGCGGATGAAGATTGACCCGGTCAACACATTCGTGAAACAGCGCATGGGCCACTGGGGCGAGGCGATTTTGCACCTGGGAGCGAGACGGGCCGAAAGCTCCACCCGCGCCCAGACTATGGCCGACCGGGAGACCCGCGGGGGCCTCTGCCGCCATCCCGACCTGCCGAGGGTGTGGGTCTCCAATCCCATTCAGTTCCTCACGACCGAGGAGGTCTGGGCCTACCTGCTGCAAAGAGCGAACCCGTGGGGTGGAGATAGTCGCGCGCTTTACAAGCTCTACGCCAACGCTTCCAATGGCGAGTGTCCCATCCAGATTGACACCAGCACCCCGGCGTGTGGCAACTCCCGGTTTGGCTGTTGGACCTGCACCGTCGTCGAAAAGGATAAGGCGAGCGAAGGTCTGCTCGCCGCCGGTGACGACCGGATGGAGCATCTGCTCGAATTCCGCCAGACGCTGCTCGACTTCCGAGACCCGGCCAACGGCTGGCGCGATGACCGACGGATGAACGGTAATGAAGGGGCCGGTCCACTCCTCATCAAGGGCCGCCGAGAACTCCTCAAACGTCTGCTAACGTTGCAGGAGGAAACCGGACTGGAGTTGATCTCGCCCGAGGAACTGCTCTTGATCCAACAAATGTGGAAAGCCGCCCGCGACCCGGATGACGGCCGGGGCGTCGCCCGTATCGTGAACAAACAGCGAGGTGTTATCATGACCACCGACCTTAAGGAACTGAACCGCCTGCGTGAGATCGAGGAAGAAGTCGCCAGCGAGAAGGGAATCAACGCTGACATCCTCCGCCGGATGCTGGCCAAGGTGGAGGAATTCAGCGAAAGCCACCGCGCGCATGGTTTGCCGGATGATCTGCTGAACATCCTGAAGGATGATCTGTTTCAGGGCATGTTAGTAAAGGAACCAGTCGCTTAAGGTGATCTCCCACAGAACGATGCGAAAAGACGAGTCCTATTGGTTGAACAAACTTGCAACGCTCAGGATTGACCGGGCGCGCGGCGATCCGGCACCGCATAAGCCGCTGTTGCTCCTCGTCGTGCTTGAAATGGCCGAAAAGGGCGAGATCCCAGGTGACGAACTCCCTCTGTCCCCCGATCTGGCTTTTCGGTTCAGCGTGTTTTGGTCGGTAGTGGCTGAGCGGCGGAAACAACCCCCAGACGTCCGGTTGCCATTTCACCATCTCAGTTCATCTGGGGTCTGGCAGCCATTGATGGCGAATGGCCAACCCTCCCCGGACAAGAAGCTGACTGTGAAAGTTCGGTGCGATCCAGACTTCCTGCGCTCTATCCAGAACCAGGAGTTCCGCGATGAAGCGCGAAATGTCCTCGTTATGACGCCATCTTACTTTAGACCAAACGAGCGCGTGGCATTGGTTACCATGCTGAACTTACGACCCACGCCCAAAGATCGCCTACGCGAAAGTGGCCCCGAGTATTCAGTTTCCATCCAGCGCGGACGTGATGCCCGTTTCCGGATCGAAGTGGTCGTTGTCGCATACAAACACACCTGCGCGCTCACCGGCTACCGGATGACGACGCTGGAGATGGAAAGCATCGTGGATGCGGCTCATATCCACGAGTTCAAAGACAGCAGAAACAACGATCCCCGCAATGGGTTGGCTCTCTCAAAGAATGCACATTGGCAGTTTGACCGCGGTCTCTGGTCGATAACAGACGACTACCGAGTGACTATCAACAAAGCGATGTTCATCGAGGAAGGCGTGGCAGGTCAAAGGCTCGCCGATTTCGAGGGACACCGGATCTTGCTTCCAAGCGATCCCAAGTATTGGCCGGATCAAGAATACTTGGATTGGCACAGGAAACACAAATTCTTGGCATAGATTGCCCCAAGGTGATGGGAATGTCCTCACTCTTGAAACTTCCATTCGCTTTGCGCGGCGAGGGTCTGGTTCACATTTCCGAGGTGTCGTCGGGAAGGCAGAGGGACTGTGTGTGTCCGTCGTGTAAAGAGCCGCTGATAGCCAAGAAGGGACCGATCAAGAAGCATCATTTCGCCCACGATCCCGGAACCCAGTGTAACTTGGAGTCGGCGCTGCATTGTGTTGCTAAGACCCTTATCTACACCGGAATACAGGGCGCCCTCAATCATGGCAACCCAATCCATCTCCGTTGGAAGTGTTCGAGATGCGGTGACGAACACGGGGGCAATCTGTTGAAGCGTATTGCTTCTGTCAACCTTGAGCTCGATCTCGGCAAGGCACAACCTGACATATTGCTTTCCGACTTGGATAACAAGCCGATTGCCGTCATCGAGATTGTCGTTTCACACCCGCCCGACGACTCGGCTCTGGAGTTCTACAAAGATGCCGGGATCGCTGTCGTAGAAGTAAAGCTGGAATCCGGCGAGGCGCTTGAGGCGTTCCGTGATCTGCGAGAGCTCCACGCCACGAGGTTTCCGCGGTGTACCCGCCCCAAGTGTAAGCAATGTGGTCGTCCGCTCTCTCCGAAGGTTCTTCATGTAGTCGAAGCTGCATGTGAATATTGCCTACGGACGATAAAGCTCAGTTTTGTAGACGCTGAGAATCTCTTTCTCGGTCCACGCGATTTCACACTACACGATATCCTTCTCGCGGAAAAGCAGGGATGCGTGTTGCAGAGACGATACAGCGAGCGGACGGGGAAAGAGTGCCCTGCGATCAAGTGCTCAATGTGCGGAGGCTTTGTGGAGGAGTTCTCACCCGAGGATTGGTATGAACCGACCAGCGGAGGCCCCGAGGTCGTTAGCGGACATTTCTGCCGTTCGTGCGAGGTACACTTTGACTAACTACGACTACCCATTTTCAGAACCTGAACCCATACCCCTTCTGGCACCTGGTCGTTAAATGCAAACCGCAGACGGGTTCGGCGCGGCAGTATTGGAGGGAAGTAGCCGAACTGTCACAGTGCCCTCGCGCACAGGACTTCGTCCTCGCGGAGCGGCTCGATGGCAGTGGCAGGGACAGCAGTGACGGCAATTGTATCGCCCAAGGCGTTGAAGACCTCGATGGAGTAGCCTTCCGTGCCGTCACGTGCGACATGGTGGTCCACCACCTTGATGATGTCCCCGCTCTTCAGCCGATGTGCCGGCACGTCGCTGGTCAGGACAGCCTCTGTGTAGAGTTCCAGTTTCATCGTGTCCTCCGTTTGTCTGGCATCAGTGTAACGAATTTTGTGATGCACGACAAGTGCTCTGTCATCCAGATGGTCCGTACACCCAGCGTCACACCGTTTGGTCCAGTCAGCATCCCGCTTATCTCGTAGAACTGGCCGAACTTATTGAACTCCAACGGCACAGCTTCCAGCGGTAGAATCTGCTCACGCAAATCCCCCAACAGTGGTTCCGCATTCTCCAAGGTGTAGCCGGCGAGCGCAAGATAACCGGACTTGTCGCCACGTTCTTGGGAAACAAGCAGGTAGCCTGTAAGCTTCTCTCTGGCAATGATTGTGTCTGCCGGGAGTCTCATCATTGCTCTTAATCTCGCAGCGCGGTCACGGCACGCTGCAGACATGACACCGAGGCGGCTATATCCCTGGCTTGCACTGCCGTGTCCAAGGAGAATCGAATCATCTGGCGCGAAGCTGCCGATTCCGGCTTCATCGCCTTGACAACGTGCGACGGTTCATCCGAATCAGCCAGACAAGCAGACCCGGACGACGCGCAGATGCCTTCCTGATCCAGTAGAATCAGAAGCGCTTCGGATTCGATGCCGTGGAAGGTGATGTTGGAAGTATTGGCAAGGCGCTGGGTTTTGTGACCGTTCAACTCCGTATTCGGGATCGTACTTAGGATGCCTTCCTCCAGAGCGTCGCGCAGCGGGCGAACCTTCTTTTCGTAGTCTGGCAGATACTTCCGGGCGAGTTCCGCCGCTTTACCCATGCCAACGATGAGCGGGACGCTTTCCGTGCCGCCCCGCAGGTTGCGCTCCTGATGACCGCCGTGAATGAGCGGTGATACTGGGGTCTTCCGCCTCACAATCAGCGCGCCGACTCCCTTCGGCGCATGGAACTTGTGGCCGGTGAGCGACAGGTAATCGGCCTGCACCTTCCGCAGGTCAGTCTCAACCTTCCCCGCCGCCTGCACCGCATCGCAGTGATACAGCACCCCGCGGGAGCGGCATATCTCCGCAATCTCCTTCACCGGAAACAGCACGCCGGTTTCATTGTTCGCCCACATCAAAGACACGATCGCGGTGTCGTCGGTGATGGCCTTCTCCAAGTCGGCCAGCTTCAACAATCCCTCACGGTCAACGGGCAGGTACGTCACCCGGTAACCGTCGTAACTCGCAAGCGCCGCGCAGTAGTTCAGCACCGAGGAATGCTCCACCATCGAGGTGATGACATGTCCCTTGCCGGGATTGGCTTTCAACGCGGCATGAATAGCGGTGTTGTTGCTCTCCGTCGCGCAGGAGGTGAAGACGATCTCCAACGGGTGCGCGCCGATCAGCTCTGCCACCTGTGCCCGCGCAGTCTCAATGACGGACTTCAGCTTCGCCCCGAACTTGTAGCTGCTGGACGGATTGCCCCACTCGGTCGTGAGGTACGGCATCATGGCTTCAAGTACCTCCGGCGAGATTGGTGTTGTTGCGTTGTGGTCGAGGTAGATCATGGCGGTTTCCTAACCATTCCGAGCGACGCCCTTGCACCAAGCAGCAGAGGGAAGGGGTGGTCTAACTCTCCTGGCGATCCAGTAGGGAAGAAGCGATGCCATCAGGATCACGCGCACAGTGAAAGAGACCGAATACGATGACTTCTTCCCCTGCAATCCTGTAGTAGAGGGCATAAGGGAAACGACGAAGCAGGCGCCGTCTGAAGTCGTGATAGACTTCGGGATACTGACGGGGCGTCCGCGCTGTCTCATTCGCACAGGCATAGAACATGCGCAGAAATTCCTCGCCCAGGCCGTCGGACTTTTGCTCGTACCACGAATAACCGGCAATTGCGTCCTCCTCCACTTCAGGAAGAAAGCGCAGTGCGTAAGTCATTTCCTGGCCTCGATTCGCTCCTGCAAGTCCTCGAGCGATAGGAGTTTCCCGGGGTTGGCCTGATGTCTCCTCAACCTGCGGTCCAGTTCGTCCTTGTGGCTCTGGGGAACTGAAAGGGCCTCTGCCTCTGGAGTGATGCTTTCCCACAAAGCCTCCACGAGGAGAATCCTCTCATGCGTGGTCAGACGGGCGATTTCAGGGATATCAGTGACAGGCATTTCTTACCTCCATCGGTTGTCGCTCGGTATTATACACGCTTCAGCCGTTGCAGAAAATCTCCCACGTCCACCGGGTCAGCAACCTGCGCCTGCGCGTTTTCGATCACCCTCTCAACACAAGGATCGGCACGGCGACACGTTCCCTACAACTGGACGGACTCCCCACTCGGTCGTGAGATAAGGCATCTCGAACTCGGAGAGTTCGCATCGAACTCAAGGAGTTCGCATCGAACTCAAGGAGTTCGCAGCCTCCAGCACGTCGGGGAGGACGGGCGTCGTTGCGTTGTGGTCGAGGTAGATCATGCTACTGCGTCGTTTAGCGGTTGGCACACAACCGGAGAAGGCATCCCGTAATCCTCCCGGGATCATTGTTCTCGCTCGGTACGGTGAGCAAGCGCACAATAGCCGTCGTGCTCGGCTAACTCCTCATGCAGCCGGGCAATCATCTTGTGGATACCCGCCTTTGTCAGTCCCTTGTTGGGGTGGTCTGGCGACCGCTCCACCTCACGCAGCCGTAGCTCCAACTCTGTCAGTTGCCCAACTGCAGCCTGGTATTCCCGTTCGTTGGCAACCATGGAATTACCTCCACCAATCCCTTGCGCCGGCGGGTCGGCTCCCGAGTGAGCGAGAAGAACGAAAGCCCTCCGTCCCACTCCTGGGCATTACCGGCTGCAAAGATCCCCTCCGGATAGCGCTCGACGAGCATGTTGTGCAGCTCAGTAGCCTCGGCGTTCCCACCACCGACCTGGTCCATGAAATCCTCTGGCAACCAAATCGCCCGGTTCGGCTTTTGCCGTAACAAAGCTCCCGTTGATGAACAAGCGCAACCCACCTGCCGCGCGAGCCAATTCCAGCCAGCGTTGAAGACGACGCCCGAGTCCGCGCCGCCGTGGGGAGGAACTACCAAAGCATTGCAGTACTTCCTCGGCGGTCGCCAAGTAAAGTCCCTCAGGCAGATACCCGTCGCTCTGGAATTTGGGAATTGGCATTGCGCTACCGTTTCGCGGTTTCTCTTCTCTCTCGACTGCCGAGATTGTAGCACGACGGGGGAAGCAGATTCAACCCGGCAAGTTAATCATCCTGTGTTCCTCCCCCCATCTCCTGCGGGTGGAACTTTTGCCCGGTCAGCGACAGGTAATCGGACTGCACCTTCCGCACACCAATCTCGACCTTGCCCGCCGCCTGCACCGCGTCGCAGTGATACAACACCCCGCGTGACCGGCAAATGTCCGCGATCTCTTCGACTTGGAACAGCACGCCGGTTTCGTTGTTCGCCCACATCAGGGAGACAATGGCGGTCTCGTCGGTGATGGCGTTCTCCAAGTCGGCCAGGTTCAGCAAGCCTTCCCGGTCCACGGGCAAGTAAGTCACCCGGTAGCCCACTCCGTCACCGTCGTGGCTCGGTAGCACCATGCAGCAGATCAACACCGAGGAATGTTTGACCGCCGAGATGACGATATGCCGCGCGGATGGCGTTGTTGCTGCTCTCTGTAGCCAATGTGTGTGAGCTACCGTAGAACACTTCGACTTCTCAGGCTGAAGCGATCCGGTGTCTCATATCAAAGGACCTCCAGCGGCCGCGCGTCAACCAACTCGGCCTCCCTCCATGCAGGATCCGTTCCGGGTCCCTACTGCTTCTTCTGTCCACTGAACATGACCAGATTATCCCATCTGACAAACCCGACCGGGTTGTCGCTCTTCACCTCCACGGGTCCTTTCACGCGCGCCGCAAGGACGACGAAGAGGTCCTTGCCGAGGTCGGAGTCGACACCTTGCTTCCCCGAGTGGTATCGGGTGAAAAGGGTGTTCCAGGTGCGTTGCTTGCGCGGGTCGGCCGCGAGCGAGGCTCTTGCGGCGAGGGGCTTGGCAGGGTCACCCGCTGCGAGGTAGAGGTTGCCGAGGGTGGCGAACTGGTCGTGGATTGAGCTGACGAACACGTCGCCGAAGAGCAGGTATTCGCAATCGGGGGTGACGACGCCGACCTTCTGGTAGGCGACGATATCGGTCTGCTGGCCGGGAAACAGATTGGCGCAAGCCATGCCTCCGGCAATGTGGAGGTCGCCCGCGGTGAACCACGGCCCTGCCGCGGCCGCAACGCCGACCTTGCCCATCGTCTTGTCGAAGCTCGGGTCGGCGAGGCGATTGTCGGGGTACACGGTCCATTCCTCCGTGGTCGCTGTGTCAGGAGCCCCGCTGGCGTCGAAGGTTGGATAGGTCTGCGTCTCTTTCCATTGCAGGTTCAGTCCAGGCGTCCCCGCGGAAAGAGAGTCTAAGTCTGCGAGGCGATGAAAGGAAGGCAAAGGTTGCTGCCGGTAATGCTCCGCCCCCCACGTGTCGATTCGCTTCACTTTCTGTGAGCCGGTCGCGTCCTCGACCTTCGTTAACTCCCAGGCCCGCGTATTGATGGCGGCCCCGTCGCAAGGCTTGTAGACCGAGTTGAGCACCATGGGGAGAGTGACGCCCTTGCCCACGAGAGGGCTGTCGGGCTTGAGCCGGTAGTCCCCTTTGTCCCTGGCCACCACACCGGCGTCCGGGAAGACTTCCGCCTTCGCCAGAGCGACGTATGGATTGCCCTCGCGCAACTCCTTTGCCAGGCGCGCGTCACAGACGACCGAATGAGTGTCGTAGTGACGCGCCATCCGCCACTCCGGCAGACGAGCGTACAAACTGTTCCAGCCATACATGAAGTTGAGGTGCAGCCCCGTGACATGTGCGACGGGAAGCGTCCAGACGATGGCGTTGTAGTCGGAGTAGTTACCCGCGCCGTCGCCGGTATCTTCGGTAATACCGATATACGATCCGGGGCAGTCAATCAGAAGGTTGTTAACCACCAGGTTGTTCCGCGTCGCCATCAGGCATTCCTTGTTTGGCTCGAAGACGCTCTGGTTGTAGTTGCAGTGTCGAGGGTAGCCGCTGATGGTGACGCCTTCGCCACAGCCGTCGAAGACGTTATGCGCAATGAGAGCGTCGGCGCCATAGCTCCACATCGCCCGACCGCAGCGGCGGAACACATTGTTGGCGATGACAGCCCACCGGCTGATTTCCCAGTAGATGCCGACGGCGCAATCGTCGAATCGGTTTTCGGCGATGAGGATATTGGCGTCGCTGATGTCCAGCCACAACGCGCACGCCGGTTCATCGTGCCAGTAGTTGCGAAGAATCTTACAATCTCGCCACATCACCCACTTGTTGCCTGCGGTTCCACACGCCACGTCGCCATGCCAGGCGTTGTGGTGAAGCTCGTTGCCCTCAAACAGCATCCGGTAACCGACGTTGCTGGTGAAACCCTCCAGCCCATTGTGGGCGAGCACGTTGTTGCGGATGATACAATCCTCGCCCGACACGATAAGCCCCAGGAACTCGTTGTGCGTGATGCGGCAGTTCTCCACGATCGAACCGTTACCGGAGACCGCGAAGGCCTGCTCCTTCGGCCACAGACCATCCATCATCTGTCGAACGTCGAAGCCGCTCACCGTCCAGGTGCCTCTCAGGATCAGCCCCGTCGGACGCACGGAAGCCTCGATCACGTGCTTGCCCGGGTTACTGCCATCCTTCAGCCACACGCACAGACGCTTCTTCCCGGCATCGTAGAAGAAGCAGCCCGGAGTCATGTCGCTCAAGCCCTTGCCGTTCCACTGTTTCTGCCAGACGAAGCAACCCCTCGTCTCCGGTTTACGTTCGGGGTGTCCCTGCCAGCCGATCTGCTGCAGCCGCTCCTCGTCCACGAAGACCATCTGGGTATAGGTGTCGCGAGGGGTGGCGTACACCGGGTTGTCACCGGGAAGGCGCTCCCAGGGCCCCGGAACTACCTCTGATCCTTTGATCACGGGGCGATGCTTCGGAAAAGCGGAGAGAGTGATACGCTTCGCTGGGTCCTTCCAGTCGTCCTTGCCCCATTCCACCTCTTCCCGGTAGGTTCCGTTCTTGACGTAAAGCGTATCGCCCGGCTGCACTCTCCTGATTCCTGCACTAATGGTCTTGAACGGCCGGGTTTCTGTGCCGGGATTCGTGTCCACGGCTTTGGGATCCTGCTGCGCGACGTAGTAAACTGAGGCGTTAGCAGGAAGAGAAAGAAATCCGGCTAACCAATTCGCGAGGAGGATGGTTTTGAAGAGGTGTATTTTGCTCATAGTTTCTCCTTTGCGGGTGAGTCGGTCACCGATCTGAGGTTTAGCACCGAACTGCATATTCACGCGGGCCTTGGTCACACACACGCATGTTGTACTCGTTAAGGAGGAGAACCCCCTGTTGTGAGACAGTTGGACTGTCGAACCCACCACGGCGGGCGGGTTCGACAGTCCAACTGTCTCACAACAATGCGGTGTTTTCAACCTTAACGAGTATACTTCCCGTCTTTGGCCGGCCAAGTGGGTCTCAGGCTGTCCTGATACAACCCAATCTCGTCAAAGGGAATCGGCCGGAACCCGATCTGGTTGTAGACGGAGGCCTCGGATTTCAGGCGAAAGTCAAGGTTCTTCGCGTCAACAAAGCCGGGGTCATCGCTGGTGATATAGTTCTCCATCAGGTCCTGAATTCCCCGGTCGCGAGTCAGAAACTCAGTGCAGTTGTACACAAGGTTACGCGAGAGGGTATTGATCCCTTCATTCTCTTCGAGGCGAGCAAGGGCCGGATAGCGAGTGCTGTACGGAGGCTTAGTGATGTCAACGTCCTGTTTGATCGTCTTCTGGACCCAGTCGCTCGCGAGGAACTGCTTCCACCGATCAGGACCCCAGCCTGAAAAGCTGACCGCGTACTTGCAGTCGACGAACACATTGTTGTCCACCACGTTCTCCTTGCCACCGTGAATCTGGACACCTCCGAACTGCGCCTGAGAGCACCGGTAGAAGACGTTGCCGTAGAGCAGCACGCCGCTGATTGCATCGTCGAGCCGAATCCCCGCCTGACCGCAAGGGATGTTGCCGCTGCCGATATCGTGCCAGAAGTTGTATCGCAGGACGTTGCCGCGATAGCTCGGGTCGAGAAACATGTCCAATCCTCCCTGGTCGTCCGATTCCTTCAGCACGTGGTAGATCTCGTTGTATTCGATGACGTGATCGTTGCCTTCCAGACGAAGGGCATGACAAGGCGATTCGTGGAAGACGTTGTGCGCCACGCGGTTTCCGACTCCGTCCATCCATACGGCGGGTGTGTAGGTGCGATCGAGACGGGAGAAGTCGTAGATGTGACAGTTCTCCACAAAGTGCCCGCCGGGTGTGAGGGTCTTCCGGTCGCCCCCCTTGACCCAGGTGCCGTTGCGGCCGAGGGTGTGAAGATCACAGCTCAGCACACCGTGATTCATTCCGCCGTCTATCTTAACTCCCAGGCCGCCAAGCTGACGGAGGGTACACCCGGCGATCAGACAGTGATCACCCCCTTTGATGTTCACTCCATCGGAGCGTCCCAACTCAAGGGTCAAGCCCTGAAAGGTCACGTACGACGCTTCGTCCATCTCGATCATCGGCGCGCCCATCATAGTGAGGTGTATCATCGCCTTCGCCGGATCGCTCGGCGGGTAGAGATACAGGATCCCGCTGGTACGGTCGAGATACCACTCTCCCGGCATATCGATCTCTTCGAGGAGGTTGAAGGCGTAGTAGGGCATCCCCTCGTTAAGTCCGCCACCGTAAGTGTACGGATGGCGGGTTGTGAACTGCCGGGTTTGCGGGTCGATGGACGCAACATCGAGCGTGCCATCCGCCCAGAGGTAACTCCAGAAGCCGAAAAGCCACGGGTCGCTCGCCTGCTTCCAGCGTGCGGGACGGTCACCATCGAACTGGAAGATTGCGCCCCGCGGCCCGGCGCCGCGGTCCAGCACCTTGCCGGTCCGCACAAAACCTTCGTTCGGCCAGCGTCCCAATTGCATCGGCTTGCCGTCGAAGAAAAGCTCCAACGCAGGAGAGGGTTCGAGACCCATGCCGCGCGGCTTCATCTCGCCGTAATCCGTGATCCCTTGCGCTTTCAGGTCTAACTGCACGACCTGCCCACGCGATTCCTCGGGAAGCCGCGCGAGGATTGCCGGATTCTCTACAGGCTTGAAGCCGGAGATCGGCGTGCCACCCGTCAATTGAACCGTTCCCTTCCCCTCGGTCAGATACGTGATGGGGGAGTTGGCGGTACCTGAGTCTTCGGCGGTGAGGTTGAACGTCTCTTTCATCAAATACAGACCCGGACGCAGGTGGACGACAACACCTCCTCGCGCCAGCTTCCCTGCTCGCTTGAGGCCGCGGACCGCCTCCCGCGCGCGCAAGAGAGTGGCGAAGGGTCTCTGCTTGGTGCCAGGGTTGCTGTCGGAACCCTCAGGCGCCACGTACAACTCGGCCGCAGGCGCAGGTCGCTTCGGCAACCGCACGCGAGAATCTGCGGGATCCCTGGCAGGCACTCCACGCCTCAACCGGTCCACTTCACGGCTGCACTCTTGCGCTTCCCTTATGTGGTGATCGGGCGCGTCCGGTATCGCCTGGACTTTAGCGTACTCCGCCTTGGCCGCTGAGTAGTTGCGCTCGCGGACACAGGTCTGAGCGATACGCAACTGAAGGTAGCTCCTATACTGGGCGGGAATCTCGGTCCGCCCGGCAATCCTGGCATACTCCGCGCGCGCGCCGGCGAAGTCTCTCGCCTCCACCGCGGTGTTGGCTGTCTGCAAACTGAGGTCCAGTTTTTCGCGAGGCGAAAGATCGGGCATGTCCAAAACCCTCCGATATTGATCACGCGCGGCTGCGTAGTTCTTCTGCTGACGGTACGACCGTGCAAGGTTCAGGCGGATCTCCCTCTTCTCGCTCGGGGACAGGTCCTTCATGTTGAGGATAAGCTCGTAGGTCTTGTACGGCGCTCCGCTCGCGCCCTGACGTGCAAGCTGGAGGAAAGGTGATAGCGCGCGTCCCCTGAGTCCTTCCGGGAGCCCTTGCGTTTCGAGCACCTTGGCGAACTCTCTGAAAGCGGAGGGGTTGTCGTTCTGGGCAGCAAGGACTTCCCCAAGTCGCAATCGCGCGACAGCCTGCAAAGCGATCTGTGCTTCACCGCTTCCCAGGATCGAAATGTACTCGGCGGCCGCCCTCGGGTAGTCCTGTTTTGCGGTTGCGCTATCCGCCGACGCGAAGCGCGCGCGCAGCGTCTCAGACATTGACTCATAGAAGACGGCACTGCGTAGAATCTCCATCGAAGACAGGGCGCGTTTGTAGACGACCACTTCGTCGATGTCGAGAATCGTGGACCCCCAGCCAAACCCGGCGTATCCCACACGGAACTGCGCTCCTGCGTTCGGGGGGTAGTAATCCCCCGAGTACGGCCCGGACTTTGCGAGCAGACCGTCGAGGTAGAGGCTCATCACCTGACCGTCCCAGGTGATGGCGAGGTGGTGCCAGAGCCTGTCGGCGATCGTGTCGGTGCGGATCGAGACCGCGTTCACGGGCGCCGGACGACCGATCTCCAGCCCAATCGTCTTCTCCGGGTACAACAGCGTCACCCGCCAACCGTCCCAGTAGCCTATGCCCGCCGAGAGCAAAGTCCCTCCTGTTGGGATTGCATCGCCGCGCAAGGCGCCCGGGCCGTTCGCCCTGAACCAGGCTTCGACGGTGAAGGACTTTTCGTCCACGTCAAAAGGCTCGGAGTAGAAGAAGCCGCGGTCGAGTCGTACGGACTTCTTCTCAGAAAAGCGTCCGTCGATCAGCGTGAACTGCTCCTCCGGCGAACCCCCGACTGCTCCGAGCCTGAGCGTTCCTTCTTTGCCCGCGAGATTCGCCACCGGGGTGCCCGCGTCCCTGAATCCCTCAAAGGTGTAGTAGCGAACGACGGAAGGATCTTTGAGGAGGGAGTCGCGGTGAAGCTGCCAGGCCTCGTAGGACCCCCCGGCAGAAGACTCAAGAGCCCGGGCAGAGGAAGTCCAACCGACTTGAACAAACACACATATAAGAAGTGTCAACGCCCAATTCCTGAAGATGATCGTGCCTCCCAGAACTCACTGACTCCTATGGACCCACACGGAGAGTCAGTTTAGATGTAGTTAACTTGACCACTGCGCACTCGCAACGCCGGCCCTGCCAGGTTGCTCTCTTTGCCATCTCCGGCGGTTCGGTAGTCATAGGGCTGACTTGACCAATCAACGGCGGGCCACACGGTCTTTACCCGCGTGGTGCGGATCAACCATTCCAGGAGGAGGCGCCGGCCCTCTTGAACGGTTGGCTGGTGCTCCGGTTCGTGATACAGGTTGTGTGCCTCGACCGGGTCCGTCGACAAATCATAAAGCTCACCGACGTCCTCACCGAACATCTCGGGTTGATAGTGAACGAAACGCCAAGGGCCCCATCGTATCGCCTTACTCCAGGGATGCTCGGTCACCGCCGCCTGTCTTACCGGGGTCTGCCCGCCGCGAAGCAGAGGAGTGAGGTCCTTTCCGTCAACGGTCTCCATCGGCGAAAGGCCGCAGAGGGCGGCAAGGGACGGAGCGATGTCCACGTTCTCCGCGAGAGAATCGCAAACACCTCCACCGGTCGTCACCCCCGGCACTCGCCAGAGAAAAGGAATTCGGCAAACTGACTCCGAGCAGATTCCCGGAGCCTTCTCGGGGATCCCACAAGTTCCGCTATATCCGCCGTGATCGGCATGGTAAATCACGAGTGTGTTTTCCGACAGACCGTTTTGGTCGAGGAAGTCCAGCAGCAAGCCGACGGCGTGATCCACCTGTGTGATGCAGGCCAGGTAGGCGCGCCAGAGTCGCCGCGCTCCCGCCTCAAAGGTCTTCGGTTCGATAGCCCAGGACATCTCCCTGAATCTGTTGTAGGCGGCCTGGAAGTGGGGAGGTCGGCCTCCCGGATCCTGGTTGACAGTCGGTGGCAATTCGAGGTCCTCGGGGTACAAGTCCAGGAACTGCTTTGTCGGGTAGAACGGCTGATGAGGCCGCTCGAGAGAGACTTGCGCGCAGAATGGGCGATCCCCGCAGGATCGGAGGAACCGCTGGGCTTCCTCCACACACCAGCCCTCCTGGGAAAGCTCAAAGGGAAGTTGTGAGGGCATACCTTCCATCAGGTATTCGGGGTTCTTCTCCCAGAAATGGAAGTCCTCCTTTTCGAGCAGACCGGCGGCGCGAATCTGGTCATACCAGGCCGTGGCTTCCGTGCGACCGTCCACTGATTCGAAGGTGTCGGCGAAGTGGTCGAGATGATCCTCCAGCCAGTTGCGCGGGTCGTTGGGTGTGTGGAGGTTACCGATACCGGCCGTGCGGTACCCGTGAGCCTTGAAGTGTGAGAAGAAGCTGGGCAGTGTCTCCGGCCGCGGGCCGGACAGTCCGTAGTAGCCATGGTTATGGCAGTACTGGCCACTGAGGATGCTCACCCGACTGGGAGTGCAAATCGGGTTCTGGGTGTAGGCAGCCTTGAAACGCATCCCTTCGTTTGCCAGCCGATCCAGATTGGGGGTGATCACTTGCGGATGACCCTCGCATCCGATACACGCCGCCTGATGCTGGTCGGCGATGATTTCCAGAACGTTTATTTTCATCAAACCTCCTTACCAACCGCCGGCATAGGCGGGCTCAAGTCGCGGCGAGGCCGCAGCGCAGCACACACCGGTGTCCGGATCGATGCTTGCCGCGAGGGTGTTCCCTCCGGCCCAATCCTCCGCCACACGCAAATCGTGGCCGCGATCTGTGAGTTCCCGGCGGGTCTGTTCCGGCACTCGACCTTCCACCGAAAGGGAGCCTGGCTCAGCGGTCCGTGGGTAGAACGAAGACGGGAAATGCGAGGTCCAGAAGGTCGGCGCTTCGACTGCTTCCTGAAGTGACATGCCAAACTCTGTCACGTTGAGCAGGAACTGGAG
>JACQGJ010000669.1 GCA_016199605.1 Armatimonadota bacterium
TCAATCGTCCACCGGTTCGATGCCGAAAGGCTTGGCTCCTTCGCGTCTCATGCGACGACACACCGAATAGAACTCGTCCGCGGGCTCCACGATCCGGGCAAATACATTGACGGGCACCGGTCCTTCCCACATGCGCGGCTCGGAGTCAATGTCGTAGAACCAGCACGCCTCGGCGAAGTCCTCTCCCACGCCGTAGTGCGATCCCGCCGCCATCCAGGTAAAGGCTACATCGCCGCGGGTCACCTGGGTTGTCGCGTTCTCCGGAGGCAGCCGCAACGTCTGCTCGAGGATCAACACACACTCGCTGCCTGAATAGATGGCGTGGTGGCTCATGCCGCTGCTGGGGAGCAACTCCGCGATTGACTTGCAGGTTTCCGGAGCCGCGTCCCACAGCAGTTCCGCCTCTGCCTGCGCCTTCTCCACTGGAAACACCAAACGCACTCGTTGTATCATATCCAACCTCCTTGTCGGTTCTTCGCGTCCTCAACCAGAACACACGCGCGGCGCCCGCGCCGACAAGCGCCAACTGCAAGGGTGTCACGGCCGAACTCTCTAATTGAGGATGGCGGCATTGTAGCACGTGCGTGGCTCAACGCAAAGACGCGCCTCGTGTCAAACGCCTTCGGTCAGATCACAAGCTTTGGCGCCTCGCGGCGTCCCGATCAAATCCTCGACCACTCCCTGCCAAGCGGCGCCACGCTTGAAGTCCTTGGATTTGGCGCTGTGCTCGCACAGACTTCCGGATGCCAAATCTTCCCATCATGGGTATAATGAGCAATCCATTCCATGTCGGCTGCCCGAGGTCTGAGGTGAGGAATCGTTGACCAAAACCCTTCGCGCGCGCTTTGAATCGGCCCTTGCCGGTGAGCCAACCCCTCGTCCGGTTTACGCTGTCTACGATTGGTTCGTACAGAACCGGGATATCGACTGGCAGTCGCTGTTTGATCTGGGGCTTGGGCAGATCAGTCACGCGACCGTCGTCGAGCACCAACGGCCACACGTGCAAGTGGTGGAGACTATCGGCGAGGACCCCTCCGGGATGACGCGCCGTGATGTCCGGTGGATCACCGATATCGGCGAGTTGCACGAAGCGTATCTTGGCGAGTGGCGACAGGAGTTCCTGATCAAGAAGCCGCAGGATTACCGCATCATGGCGAGAGCGCTGTCGGACGCGGAGATCAAGCCGGTTCCCCAGGCTTTCCATGAGTGCGAAGATCGGATGGGTGAAACCGGGATCACCCTCGGATGTACGGAGCTTCGACGAACGGCTTTCCAGGTCCTTCAGATTGACTACGCAGGGCTGGAGCGGTTCTCCATTGACCTTGCGACCGGGGTCCAGGAACTATTGGAGTTGATCGAGCTGATGAACGACCTGACCTTCCGAGAGTTTGAAGCCGTCGCGCAAACTCCGGCTCGTCACCTCAAGTTGTGGGAAAACCTCTCCATCGAAACGATGGGACCGGTTCTGTATCGGAAGCACCTCGTCCCTGTCTACCAACGGATCTTCGACCTCCTGCAACGGAGCGGGCAGAAACTGCACGTCCACTATGACGGGAACCTTCGTGTCATCGCCGACCAGATTCGCGAGCTTCCCTTCGACGGCCTCGATTCGCTAACCGAACCACCGGAGGGGGATATGACTACCGCTGAAGCGAGGCAGTGCTGGCCGGACAAGTTCCTCTGGCTGCACCCGAACCTCGGCTGGTATCAGTTGCCGGACGAGCATCTGACGCACAGCATCAAACGGATGTGCCGGGAGGCCGGGTCGAGCAGGCATTGCCTCATGATCAGCGAAGAAGTGCCGCCGGACTGGGAGCGGGCGGTGCCAGCGGTCTTGCGCGCGCTGGGAAGCGTTGAGTCCGATCCGTAACGATCACCTGTCAGTCGAAATGAAACGAAGTGGGCCGCTCACAGCCGTTCTGGTATAATGCGCCTCGTTTGAGCAGTTAGCCAGTGAGGTGAAGCCGGATATGGTTTCAGGTTTTCTGACCGATTTCACGGAAGACGAGTGGGCGCCGGCGAAGCGTATCGGATACACGAGTCTGGAAGTGCACATCAGCTCATTGTCGGCGGAGGTCTTCACGACCAGGCCCAAGATGCAGAAGGCAGCGGAGTAGGCGTTGTATTTCGCGCCCCGCCGAGATCGAAAGGATACCATCATGCTGAAATGCTCCACCTCCCTCTGGTCTGCGGACCTGGCAAACCTCGAAGCCGAGATCAAGCGTGTGGAGCCCTACTCGGAACGATTCCACATTGACGTGGCGGACGGACATTATGTGCCGACGCTTCTGTTTTTCCCCGACCTGGTGAAGGCGGTCCGGAAACACACACGATTGCTCTTGGAAGTCCACCTGATGACTACCCATCCGCTGGAATGGATTGACCCGTTTTGCGAAGCCGGAGCAGACGCGTTCATTGTCTATCCCGACTGCGAGCACACACTGGACGAGTTGCGCCGCGCAGTACTGACGGCGGGGAAGTCCTTCGGCATTTCCCTGAAGCTCGATCAACCCCTCGAGGTCCTTGAGCCTTACTGGGATGACTTGGACCTCTACTGCAATATCGGGACCGAGGTAGGAATCAAGGGCGCGGGTATGGACCCTTCGGTGCCTGACCGAATCAGTAGGGCTCGCACAATCATTACCCAGCGAGGTCTCAAGGCCGAGGTCGAGGCCGACGGTGGCATCCGACGGCATACGGTTCCGTTGATTGCCGCGGCCGGGGCAGACTACATCGTCCCGGGATCGTTGATGTTCGGAGAGGACCCCGGCAAGATGCGAGAATGGCTTGCCTCCTTATGAAGAACGAAGCGGAATTGGATGTCTTGGGCCTGGGCATCGTGGCGGTCGATGACCTGTTGTACGTCGACGCCTATCCTCCCCCTGACGCTAAGACTCCGATCCGTCGACGGGAACGGCAGTGCGGCGGGCTGGCCGCTACGGCCCTGGTGGCCGCTGCCCGGCTGGGATCGCGATGCGGCTATGCCGGCCTGCTGGGAAACGACGAACTGTCACAGTTCGTCGAGGGACGGTTGAGACACGAAGGAATCGACCTGACTCACGCCGTGCGACGCGACGACGCCTGTCCCGCCCATTCATTTATTCTTGTTGACACGACCCGGCAGACCCGCAACATCTTCTTTGAGTTGGCGGGAGCGGTGGGAGCGGCACCCGATCTTCCCACTGAAGAGGCGATTCGTTCTACGAAAGTGCTCTACGTCGATCACTACGGAATGGAGGGGATTCTCCGGGCCGCCAGGATCGCGCGGGCCTCCGGGATTCCTGTTGTCGCCGACATTGAACGCGACGAGTCTCCGTTGTTTTCCGAGCTGCTGGGTGTTTGCGATCATCTGATCGTCTCTCACGACTTTGCGGCGAAAATAACCTCCGAGCCCGACCCTCCCGCCGCAGCGAAGGCTCTATGGTCCGAAGGCAAAGAGGCGGTTGTAGTAACGTGCGGCGAAGAAGGCTGCTGGTATCTGGATCTTGACACCAGATATTCCCCGGTTCACCAGCCGGCATTCCGAGTGAACACGGTGGATACGACCGGTTGTGGGGATGTTTTTCATGGAGCTTACGCCTCCGCCTTGGCGCGCGGTCTGAGTCTGTCGGAACGCGTTCGCCTCGCCTCCGCTACTGCTGCAATGAAGGCGACCAAACCGGGAGGACAATCAGGAATACCGACACTGCCTCAAGTTGAGGCTTTTCTGGAGGAACGATGAGTCTTGGTAAACGAGTCAGACTGAACCGGCTGTTTTCGCATCCCTCGGGTCGTTACTGCTCGATAGCCGTCGACCATTTCATTGGTTACAGCTTGGGTGACTCAGGGCTGCCGCTGGGGCTTCGCCGGATTCGACAAACGTTGGCAGAAATCGTCGAAGCCCAACCCGACGCAGTGACCATGCACCGAGGAATCATGACCTCTGCCTGGGAGCCCTTCGCGGGCAAAGTGCCGAGCATCCTTCAGGGGTTCGCTGTGCGCCCGGATGACTTTGTGTGCGAGCAGGTCGCCGACCCCGAAGACGCAGTGCGGCTCGGAGTGGAGGCTATCGCTTTCGCCGGATTCGTTCGAGGCGCTACCGAAGGCCGGCATCTCCGGGCTCTCTCCGATTGCGTGAAGGCCGCCGTCCGGTTCGAGATGCCGGTCATCGCTCACATCTACCCACGCAAGTTCCGCGAGACGGTGGAGATCTCTCTGGACCCGGAAGACATTGCCTGGGCGGTGCGCTGTGCGATGGAGTGCGGCGCCGATGTGATCAAGACTCCCTTCTGCGATGATCCCCTGGCCTTCTCCCAGATTGTTGAGGAGTGTACGGTTCCTCTGGTTGCAGCGGGAGGACCCAAAACCGAGAGTATTGCCGAAACTCTAACGATGCTGCAAACAGTTGTCGCCTGTGGTGCGAAGGGCGCCACAGTTGGACGAAACGCCTGGGGATCCGGTAACACCACCGCCACCATCCAGGCGATGAAAGCAGTTATCCATGAAGGAACGGATCCCGAGGAAGCTGCCGCACAGATTGGAGGAGACAGGTTACCATGAGTTCGCAGACGTTGGTTAGAGATCTTGAGGAAGGCCTCGCCGCACTACCCGTCCTCGATGCCCACACTCATCTCGTCGGCGGAAACCTCGGAGCGCGCGGGCTGCACGACCTTTTACTCTATCACATGGTCATCTCCGACCTGTATGGCGCGGGATGTCCCAGCGGCGCGCGACTGACCGAGTATCCCGGCTGGCCCACCGATGAGGAAGCCCACGCTCGACTTCAGGAGGCCCTGCCCTACCTCCCATACCTTCAGAACACGAGCACCTTCTGGGGTGTTCGCATGATCCTGTCGGACCTGTATGACTGGACGGAACCAATCACGGCGGACAACTGGCGGCGGCTGGACGACAAGGTCCGGGAGCGCGCGGACGACCGCACCTGGCACCACTCGATCCTCGACCGGCTCAACATCAAACGAACCTGCACCGAATGGGCGCGGCGCGGCAACGGCGAAGAGGACGAACGGCTGCAGTACTCGCTCGAATGGGGTATGTTCACACGGTGTCAGTGGGGCGAGTTCGACACCGCTCTCTACGATCTCGAGCGATGCTGGGGGCGTCAACCGGAAAGCCCGGCGCCGATCAAAGGAGGACTTCGACCACCCACGGAACGGACAATTCACACCCTCGACGATGTTCACGACGCCGTGAAGTACTACGCCGACGCCATTCCGTATGGCAAGATCCTTTCCACCGCGACCAGCGTATCGGGGGAGTTCGATTACCGTTTGGTGAGTGAAGCGGAAATGGCCGCCGCCCTCAAGAGTCGGTCTGAGGCGGGAGTAGCCGAACGTGACACCTACGCGTCCTACGTCAACGAAGCTTTCCTTTCCGAGCTGGAGAAGCACGGCGATGAGATCGTCTTCCAGTTCTCGCTCGGCGCTGAACCCTTGCCTTTCGAGACAGCAAGCCGACTTCCTCAACGCACGCTGGGGCAACTGGCGGAGATCGTTGCTCGTCATCCCAGATTGCGCTTTCAGTGTTTCGTCTCGAGCCGCCATGCGAATCAGTCGCTGTGTACAATGGCGCGAGAGTTGCCGAATTTCAGCCTGGCCGGTTATTGGTGGCACAACTTCTTCCCTGGCGCCATTCGGCAGGTCATGGAGGAGCGTCTGGACATGGTACCCACGAACAAGCAGGTCGGTTTCTTCTCCGACGCCTATTGCCTTGAGTGGACCTACGGCAAAGCGCTCCTCGTCCGCAAGCAGATGGCGCACGTGCTTGCCCAGAAGATCGAGCAGGGGCAATACAGCTTCGAGGAGTCCCTACGCATCGCTCGCGCAATTCTGTTCGAGACTCCGCAGACGCTGCTCGGGATGAAGCCGAGAGAGTAGGAGTTCAGATATTGCAAGAAGAGTCGAAGGTCCCGACACAGTCAGGAGAGATGTGGAGATAACGGAAATCGCGATCCAACCCGACAGTTGACGTCTTCTCGTCACTGCCATAGCATTCTTCCGTGAAGGAGGGTTTCATGACGGAAAAGGAAGTTCTAACTCTTGAAGAAGCCGCCGAATTTCTGGAGGTTGGGCCGGAGGCGCTGCGAAAAGCTGCTGTGCGTGGAGATGTTCCGGGGCGTCGCATCGGCAGAGAATGGCGGTTTGGCCGACCCGCGTTGCATATCTGGTTAGCCAAGGCGATCCCCTCTGAAATCACAGGGGATCCGTGGCTTCATTTCGCTGGCATATTCCAGGATAGCTCCACATTCCAGGAGGTGGAGGCCAACATTGCGTCTGAAAGGGAGCGCCAGCGGTCCGAAGCCCAGGCCACCGAACACGCTGGAGATAGACAAACCCCATGAACTTGCGGCTCTACGCCTTTGACTCCGACATTGTATCCCTGCTTCTTCGCGGTCATCCTGTTGTCACCTCTCGGGTGCAAGCGACGCCTCCGGCAGCGCGGGCGTTACCTATTGTCACCGCGCAGGAGTTGCTTGCTGGTTGGCTTGCGCTCCTGACACGACAGCAACCGCCTGAAGTCTATGTAACTGTTTATGCGGAGTTTCGTCGGGCCCTCGAATTCGCACGGGCAGTGTCCCTGCTGGACTTTGACGCGGCAGCGGCCGCCGAATACGAGCGATTGCGGAGGGCGTATCGTCGTCTCGGAACGAATGATCTACGAATTGCCGCCATCGCCCTGACAAGAGGAGCGGTGCTCCTGACCCGCAACGTGTCAGATTTCAGCACCATAGCAGGTTTGAGAGTGGAGGATTGGTCGAAATAGTTCTGGAACGGGGCGATCCCGATCCGGAAAAAACAGGCCTCCCGCCGCGGCTGGTAGTCCTGGTAGCGCGGGGCGACGCAGTGGCAGACCTCTCCAGAGGTCTCACTGACGATATGCTGAGGAGGTTTCACAAGTGAGTGAGATAGCTGTCGGTGCGCGTGCGCGGCTTCACACGATTCAAGCCTCTGTGGCACAGTAGTTCCATAGCCACGGGCGGGATTTTCTGCCTGTGGTGAGACGATGAAAGGAGCCGGACGTTGGAGAAACTCTTAGAGCGTGTCCAAGAAGCCCCGGGTGGATTAGCATCCACCCCTACGACCGGGACGGATTGGCGGCAGAACGCAGGGGTTGATGCTAATCAACCCGCTCCAAGAGGGCTAAAGCGTGGCTTTGGTGACACGCTCTTGAGTCTACAGGTCGCGCTGGTCGTGACCTTGAGCGCGGTAAGCTGCCGGTCTGCGCAGCAGGGACTCGTAGCCCGCTATGACTTCGATGAAGGGAGCGGGAGCCTCCTTCACGATCTCTGCGGCAACGGCATCGATGGAACGATTCACGGCGCACACTTCGTGAAATGCGGCGTGGGGCACGCTCTCAGCTTTGACGGAGTTGACGACTATGTCGCCTTCCCTGCAACGAAGAGTCTGGACATCACGGACGTGATTACAGTTGGGGCGTGGGTGAAGCCGGAGGCGCTGCCGGGGTTCGGCGAGCCGGGCGTCGTCGGAAAGGGATATGAAAGCTACGTCCTCACTTACTACCAGGATGGGGGATGCTGGTGGTACATCTCCGGTGGTCCCAACAACTGCAAGGCCAATGTGCCTCTGGGATCCTGGCATCACGTGGTCGGCACGTTCGATGGCAGGAAGATGCGACTGTATGTAGACGGGGAGTTGAGGGACGAGCGGACCGCCACAGTCTCGAAGATTGATTCGGGGAAAGAAGCCTTCCTCGGCAAAAGCAGCGGGACGGTGCAATACACCCAGAACGCTCATTTCAAAGGTCAGATTGATGATGTGGAGATCTTCAATCGGGCGCTGTCGGAAGAGGAGGTCCGCAAGGAGTTTCAGACAACGCACCTCACCGGCGAAGTGGAGACTGCATCGAAAGCCTATCCCTTTGGTCGGGAGATGGGAGTGTATCTTAACCTGCGAGGGCTGGGGAACTTGCCTCCGGGCGCTTCAGTGGAGGTTGGTCTGTATCAACCCGGAAAGCCGAAGCCGCTGCAAACCCGAAAGCTGCAATCGGTCCGGAGTGGCGCAACTCTGGATCTCTCTCTGAGCGTGGGTGACCTGAAGTCTGGCGAGTATGAAGTCCGCGTGGCGGCAAAAGACCCGAAGGGCCAACAGGTTGGCAACCCGTCGGTGGAGTCTGTCACCTGGCCGAAAAAGGCTACGTGGCGAAAAGCCGCGCCGGGCGCAAAGGCGCTCAACAACCTCGTAACTCAGCTCCTGAACGTGAAGCCAAAAGCCTCGGACAAAGAACTCACCTTCACAAATCCCCGAGACGGGTGGGTCTATGTGAGTTCCAGGGCGGAGGTCGTTGGGGAGGGACAACTCAGCCTCTTTCTCAACTCCTCTGAGGTGGGAGGAGCTCTGACGTGCCACAAGGGCGGCACAGGTGACCAACAGGAGGCGATGCGATTTGTGCCGGCGGGCAAGCAGACGATCCGAGTCGAATCCACGGGTAGGGCGAGTCTCAAGCAGGTTGTCGTGCGCGCCGTGCCAGAGCTGATCTACTGCCAGTTTCCGTCAAACCCACTCATCCGGCCGCACGGACCTTATGACTGGGAGTTCCTGAAGAAGGACGTGCTGCCCAACGCCAACTGCATCATCGCCCACCACAGCGACGACTATCGCCCCTACGTTGAGGAATGGAAGAACCAGGGACGGAAGTGGGTTATTTCCTCTCCGGTGCCCGGGATTGATGGATCGGAAGTGAGCCCGGAAAGGGCCTTCGATTACTGGTCGCAGAACGCGGGGGCGGACAATCCGCTCTACGATGGAATCATTGCCGACGAATTTGGTGGCGGCAACATTCCGCAATACGATGGCTGGACGGAGGGACTGCGGCGACTCTTCGCCGATCCGAAGTTCAAGGGGAAAACGTTCTATCCGTGGTGCGCGACGATGTATGGTGCGGAGAAGAGCCGCAAGTTCATCCAACTCGTGATGGACAACGGCTCGCGCTTCGCCTTCGAGCGATACCTTAACGAACAGCCGTCCGAGACCGTTGCGCGTCGTCACCTCGAATCCAGTCTGTCCATGCCTGCGCGTGACTGGGAGAAAGCGCAGCCGGGAGCCGTCGGTCACATGATTGTCACGCTGGGGTACATGTCCGCCCCGAATGAGACGCTGAACATCAACCCCTCGGTTGACTACAAAGTGTATATGGACCTGCAGTTCAACCTCCTGGCCAACGATCCCACGTTTTTCGGGCTATACGGCGTCATGGAGTACCTGTCGAGCTATGCCGATGAAGAATCCGTTCGGTGGGCAGGCAGGCTGTATCGCCACTACGGCATTGAAGGGAAGACGAACCTGCTGTCGGAGGAATACGGATTCAGATACGAGCTCGGGCATCTGCAGAATCCCGACTTCGCCGACAGGCTGCAGGGATGGACCGTTGACGCCGCCGACAGAAACAGCATTGCCACGAAGATGATGCAGGGCTTCTCGTGGCTGGAAGGCCGCTATCCTCCGGTCAACCAGGGAAACACCTTCCTCTGGATGAAGCGCAGCGGCTCGCAGCCCAACCGGGTGTCGCAGGTCCTCCGGGGACTGCAACCAGGCAAGACGTATTCCCTGAAGCTGGTTGTCGCCGACTACGGCGACCTGACGCAAGGCAAATCAGTCAAAGAGCAACATGCGTTCTCTGTCGCTCTTAACTCCGTCGAGAAGGACCCGAAAAGAACCTTTACTCACGCCATTGACCACTGCTACAGTCACGACATGCCGCCCTTCAACCGGGACCACAAGGCATGGATGAACTACCACTTCTGCGTCTTCCGAGCGAAGGGCAGGGAGGCGAAGCTGACAATTGCCGATTGGACCTCTGACACCGATCCCGGGGGTCCGGTGGGGCAGGAACTGATGCTGAACTTCGTAGAAGTCCAGCCCTATCTGGAGTGACCTCGGCCAGAGCTCTCACTTGCACATACAAACAGACCTGGAACTTCCTGGAGTGATGATGAACAGATTAAAGACCTGCCTCACGATCCTTCCCCTGTTGCTTCTTCTCAATCTCCCTGCCCTCCTCGCCGCCGAGAAACAGCCCTTTGGGGTCCCACTAAAGCCCGATCCACCTCCAGCAATTGACGGGCGGCTCGATGAATGGAGCGGAGTCCCGAACGCGCGTCTGGTCAACCGCAAAGAGCAGGCGGTGTACGGTGGGAACAAGTGGCAATCCACGAGAGACCTGAGCGGCAAGCTCTGGTTTGCATGGCGACAGGAGTACCTCTACCTCGCGGTCGACATCGTCGATGATCGTCTCACTCAGAAGGCCCGCGGTTATGGAATGTGGCAGGGCGACCACCTCGAGCTTTATCTCGACTTGACCCCCGAGGCGGACCCTGGCCGGGATTCCTTCAGGCAGGGGAAGGGGCAGATGCAACTCGGCTTGAGCCCAGGCAATTTTTCGCACACCGGGGACCCAATGGTTGACACCCCTCCGGAAGCCGTTGTGTTCTACCCGGAGGGAGTCGCGCCGAAGGGCGTCCTGGTTGCTGCTCAGAAGACCGACGCCGGTTATATCCTCGAAGCCGCCATTCCCTGGAGCCTGCTTGGGATCCAACAACCCGCGACCGGCATGGCCCTCGGCGTGGAAGTCGGCCTCTCCGACACCGATGGCACCGAGCCGGTCCAGGAGAAGATGATGACCCTCCTCACCGAAACCTGGGCGCATACTCGTTCGAGAATGGCCCCGGCCGTTTTGTCACCTGCCAGCGGAGTCGCCCCACCCGTCGTCCGAGGGATCGAAGTCTTCAAATCCTTCACTGTTCCTCGCGGAAGCAAGCAGGAGATTCGTTTCAAAGGAGCCCTACTGCCGAAAGGCAAGGGAGCAGTCCTGACCTTCAGGGCTCGGTGGGATTTCAGAACCGTGGCCGGCTACAACCCCGCCATGCGGCTGACCTTCAACGGAACCGCACTCGACGGAAAGCGATTGATGAACAAGGAACCCACCGAGGAGATGGCAGACGGCAGATCACAATCGAGCGCCGCGGGAGACCTGTTAACAGTTCCCTACGCCCCCGACTTCGATTCCGCTGACAACGACCCCTACTATGCCTTCCGCAACTCCAAGGTCAGTCAGTTTGATTTCCGGGTCACCGACCTCCTCAAGGCCGAGGACAATCTGCTGGTCTGTGAGAATGCCATCGGCGGTGAGATGCAGAACCCTCTCGTGGTCGGTGAAGGACGCCTGGAGTTCCGCACCCCGGTTCCGCCCAAAGTCAAACGACCCGCACCAACGGGTCCACTCACCGTGATCGAACCGTCGCAGTCGCTCAAGGTCAGGTACTTCTTGAAGGAGAACCCGGATCGGAGCATGGTCGTTTCCGTGAACGGGACGAGCTTCCGGCTGGAATCCAGATTCTCAACCCCCAAACCTGCCTGGGTGACCGGCTCCAATGACTACTTCCGGCTCAAACGCGAGATCGAGCGTCGGGACGAGGCTATTATTCTCCGGGACACTTACACCAACCTCACCGATGAGAATCTCCCGATCATGCAGAGACACACCCTCACCCCCTTTGCCGCCGCCCGCGCCGCGGACGGTAAGCCTGCCACCGATGGGAAAGGCTTGCCTCTCTCAAGGAAATCCGTGAAGGGGGCCAAGGTGAAGGTCACCGTCACCTCCGCGGCGCCTGCGATTGGCGCCGCGGTTGGAACCTTCAGCAAAGTTTGGCTTGCAGGGCTTTCGCCCTCGACCCGCAACGTCAGCACCTCCGACCCGGGGAATCCCACGACGTATGCAGTGACTGAAAAGGCGGGGGTTGGTCTGATGGCGCTGGACGACGTGTTTCAGGTTCACGTCACGAATTTCAGCACCGACACCTCTGTAGGCCTCGCGGACAATCAGTTCGTGTTGAAGCCACGAGCGCAACATACAGTCGAATGGGCCCTCCTGCCGACCAGCGTTCCCGACTACTACGCCTTCCTCAACGCAGCGAGAAGGTTGCGGGACGTGAATTTCACTCTTGACGGCTCTTTCTGTTTCCTGCGCGCGGACCCCAGAACCGTCACCGACAAATGGACTGACAAGCAGTTCACCGATTTCATACGGAACAAGAACGCCAAGTACGTGTGCGACAGCTTCACCTGGCCGACCTACCGCGGACTCTTCCCGCACGGAACTGCTTTTCAGACTTTGGACTGGTCGTATCTCAGGAATCAAATGGCTCGATTGCGGACCCTCGTTCCCGAGTCGAAGCATATCCTATACTTCCACTGCTTCATTGACGTGCTGCGAGAGGCGCCTCAGAAGTACCCCGACGCTCGACTTCTCGCCAGCGACGGGAAACAGGTGGATTATGGAGAACCCGACGATCGAATCTTCGTGCCGACGGAGACCAACGCCTTCGGCAGGGATATTACCAGGAACGTCGACATGATCATCGGGCCGCTGCCGGACGGGCTCGGGTGTGAGGGCGTCTACTGGGACGAGTTGGAGTACAGCAAGAGCAAGTACCACTACGACGATTTCTCCAAGCCCAAGGTCGGACTTCCCTGGGATGGAGTCAGCGCGGATATCGACCCGAAGACGATGCAGATCTCTCGACTCAAAAGCTCGACGACCCTCATCTCACAGCCGTTTCGGATCGCCCTGGCCAAGCGCCTGCTGCAACACGGCCCTCTGGTCGGCAACGGCCAGCCGCACACTCGAACCATGGCCGCTCTGCACTTCCCTCGGTTTGTCGAGACCGGCTCCATCAGCCATTGCGCGAGCGCGCAAATCTTTACCCCCATCGCGCTGGGAGACCACTTGACGGAGCGTAGCCCGGTGGACGCCTACCGGGTGATGCTCAAGGCGCTGGACTATGGATGCGTTTACTACTGGTATGATGACGTCCACGTCGGCATCCCGACTCACGCCTTCCTGACGAGCTACATGTTCCCGATCACTCCGCTGGAGATCCATGAGGGACACCTGCTCGGGAAGGAAAGGATCGTCACCAACCGCAGCGGAATGTATGGCTGGGGTGACAGCAGCAAGCACGAGGTACACGTCTTCAATGACCAGGGCCAGGAGATCAAAGGATTCAAGGCGCCGACGGTTCTCAAGAACGGGAAGACCTATACGGAACTCCGAATTGCAGAGGACTGGTCTGCAGCGATTCTCAGGAAGCCTCCGCCCAAGTAGAGCCGCGGCGGAGTTCCACTCCATCGCAGTGAAGGACTGGCAAGAGCGTGTATCTCAAAGACCTGCCGGACATGAAAACGAAGGACGGGTAGTGTTCGATGGTTGAGGACCTGGAACCAACTGGCGGCGCGCCGGCAGAACACAACCCGACTCCTCCGGAAGTCTCGGGGCCGGAGCGAGGGACGCGTCCCTTGTGGCATCCCGCGGTCCGCGTGATTGCGTTTGGTCTCATTGCTACCGGAGGCGTTTTGGTGTTCGTCGTCGGAATCGCCGTGTTTTATGCAGCTCTCGCCTCCCCGCTCCACCTTCCCGCACCCTCCGAAGATTTCCTTTCCCAACCAGGAGTCTTGCTGATTCTCATCGCGCTCTCGTATCTCCCCGTCTTTGGGGTTTTGATCGTCTTCGCTCGCCGGGTGGATCGCAGGCCTCTCACAAGCTTTGGCTTGCTCCTCAATGATAAAACGCTCAAAGGA